>JAFZQT010000041.1 GCA_017620235.1 Butyrivibrio sp.
GACCTTATCTATCAGTCAGGTTTCGCAGGAATGAGATATTCAATCTCTAACACAGCTGAGTACGGTGATTACATCACAGGACCTAAGGTTATCACACCTGAGACAAAGAAGGCTATGAAGCAGATCCTTAAGGACATCCAGGATGGAAGCTTTGCTAAGGAATTCCTTCTTGATATGTCAGAGGCAGGCGGACAGGTACATTTCAAGGCTATGAGAAAGCTCGCTTCAGAGCATCCCGCTGAAAAGATCGGTGAGGAGATCAGAAAGCTTTACAGCTGGAACAATGAGTCTGATAAGCTTATCAACAACTAATCCGTATATAATTGAAATTGTTTCAAAATAGGGATAATATAGAAAGAGTGTCGTTTGTATTAAATGGCGACACTCTTTTTTCTTTAAGATTAAACAGTTTGAGTTATATATGAGGAGAGTAAGTTGGATACTAGTTTGGAAACCACAAATACCAAAAAGAGAATTACGGAAAAAAGCTGGTATGTGCCTGTAGTAATGTTTTTGAGCTCATATCTTATGTATGTTGTTGCCGTACTTCCGATACTTATTAAGAGAGGGATGCCTTTTTTCTATTACGGTGATTACAATGTACAGCAGATTCCGTTTTATATTGTTGCGCACAGGGCAGTCAGAAGCGGAGCGTTTTTCTGGAACTGGAACCTTGATCTTGGCGGAACAATGTTCGGAGATTTTGCATTTTATCTTTGGGGAAGCCCGTTCTTTTGGCTGACAACTCTTTTTCCCGAGAGTGCGATCCCGTTTATGATGCCGTTTCTTATGGCTCTTAAATATGCCTTTTCGGCAACATGTGCCTATCTGTATATAAGAAAGTATGTACATAAATATACTTATGCCATGATCGGTGGCTATCTATATGCTTTTTCAGGTTTCAACGCTTGTAATATAGTGTTTAATCATTTCACGGATGCCGTTGCATTTTTCCCGTTGTTCCTTTTGGCATTTGATAATCTTATGAATACACCCGCCAGAAAAGAAGACGGTAAGTTTAACTTTGCAGGTAAACCGTTCGTTTTGTTTGCACTGATGACATCATTTATGTCTGTTATAAACTATTATTTCTTCTTCGGACAGGTTGTCTTTCTGGTTATCTATTTCGTTATCAGATACGTTGATCTTTCGGATAAGGAAGTTGTTGCGGTCAGATTCGGAAGAGCGATGGCAGGTGGAATTGTCGGAGTTCTTTTTGCCGGATTTTTCCTGATGCAGGCATTTGTCGGAGTTCAGGGTAATACACGACTTGATAATTTCATAAACGGCTATGATATGCTTGTTTATCCAAGCGAGAAGCTTATCTTTGATATTGTGAAGAGCCTTTCCATGCTTCCCGATATCATCGGTAAGGGAACACTTTTCTATACCGGAACCGTTAAGAATGCATCTCTTGCAGCTTACATTCCGCTTTTTGGAATTTCCGGAGTAATTGCTTTCTATTTACAGACAAGAAAGAAAAAGAACTGGCAGAAGACACTTATCACAGTGTGCGCGGTTATCGCTGTAGTGCCTGTATTAAATGCGGCATTTTCAATGTTTAACAGCTCATACTATGCAAGATGGTTCTACATGCCTATCCTTATCATGTGTCTCATGACTGCGATGGCAGCTGAGCGCGGAAGATCGATACATATGAAGAGGGGCGCCGTTGCTGCGGTTATCATGTTCCTGTTCTTTGTTTTGGTTTACCTTCTTCCGTCCAAGAATGACAAAGGTGAGATCGTTTTCTTTAATATGACTGAAAACGTGTCCATATTTACTAAGGATCTTCTTTGGTCTTCAATTCTGTCATTTGTACTTTTGGTAACGGTATTTGCCATTCCGAAGCGTTTTAAATTTGAGAAGAGTTTTGAAGAGAAAAAAGTAAAGTCAAATATCAGTTTCAGGGATCATCTTGTTCTTGGAATTGTTATCGTGAGCTGCATTCTTTCTACATGTGTTCCTATTGTCAACGGAAGTTCCATCATTTCTGACAGAGGAAAAGAGAAGTGGCAGAACCAGATGCTCTTTAATAAAGTCACTGTAGATCAGTCAAGTTTCTGCAGAGGCGAAGTAGACAGTACATCGACCAACTACGATATGGTCTGGGGCATTCCTTCGATTCACTGCTTCTTAAGTACGGTTCCGTCAGAGATCTTTGATTTCCTTGAGGGAACAGCCGGAATTACAAGAACGGTTGAGACTAATATTCCTGTCAACAGAGCGGGTATTCGTTCTATATTATCTGCAAGATATTACATGGAAAATGCGCAGGTAAGCAGAAACAGAATATTTAATGACGGCGATGGAACAGAAGGATATTCATTCCGTGACAATCAGGACGGATTTGATGTGTTTGAAAACGCAAACTACATTCCTATGGGATTTGCGTATGATTACTATATAACTGAAGATGAGTGGGGCGACCTCGATCCTGCGGATTACGACTATGAGCTTGCAAGAGTCCTTATTCTTTCAACAGAAGATGCTGACAGATACGGCAGTGCAATGGATATGGAAGAGATCAAGTCCGAGGAGCTTTCATCCGCAAGTCTTACTTACAGCAGATTTAGGGAAGAGTGTGAAAAGAGGGCAAAGACTGCCTGCACATCATTCACTACAGATACTTACGGATTTAGCGCAAAGACAGCAAATCTTGAAAGCGATAAGCTTGTATTTTTCTCTGTTCCTGCAACAGAAGGATTTAGCTGTACAGTTGACGGCAAGGATACACCGATTGTAAAAGCTGATTACGGTCTTATGGCTATCCCTGTTCCTGCGGGTGTTCATGACATCAGAGTTACTTACACACCTGAAGAATTCAAGGGCGGACTTGCAATGTCGATTGTCGGAGCGGTATTATTAGTGCTTTATTCAGTGTATACATTAAAAATCATCAAGAAAAACGATTAAAATTGTCATGTTCTTTATGGCGGAACCTTGTGTTATATTTAGTAGTATATTTTTGATTATAATTAATTGAAGGAGATTACAATATGAGCGGAATGACTATGAGCCAGAAGATATTGGCAGCTCACGCCGGACTTTCTGAAGTAAAGGCAGGGCAGCTTATCGAGGCTAATCTTGATCTTGTTCTTGGCAATGATATTACAAGTCCCGTTGCTATTAATGAGATGGCTAAATTTACAAAGGACGGTGTATTTGATAAAGATAAGATCGCGCTCGTCCCCGATCACTTTACTCCCAATAAGGATATTAAATCTGCAGAGAACTGTAAGTGTGTAAGAGAGTTCGCAAGAAAGAACAAGATTACTAACTACTTCGAAGTAGGTCAGATGGGAATTGAGCATGCACTTCTTCCCGAGCAGGGACTTACAGTACCCGGTGACCTTATAATCGGCGCAGATTCACATACATGTACATATGGTGCACTCGGCGCATTCTCAACAGGTATCGGTTCAACCGATATGGCTGCAGGAATGGCTACAGGAAAAGGCTGGTTCAAAGTTCCCGGTGCAATTAAGTTCAATATCATCGGAAAGCCTTCAAAGTGGGTTAGCGGTAAGGATGTTATCCTTCACATCATCGGAATGATCGGTGTTGACGGAGCTCTTTATAAATCAATGGAATTTGTCGGCGAGGGTATCAAGAACCTCACAATGGATGACAGATTCACAATCGCAAATATGGCTATCGAAGCAGGCGGAAAGAACGGTATCTTCCCTGTTGACGATATTGCAAAAGAGTATCTCAAGGAGCACGCTCCAAACAAAGAGTATACTGTTTATGAGGCAGATGCAGACGCTGAATACGATGAAGAGTATACAATTGATTTGAGCACTCTTAAGTCAACTGTTGCATTTCCTCATCTTCCTGAGAATACACATACTTTTGATGAGATTGAGGAAACAAAGATCGATCAGGTATTTATTGGTTCATGTACAAACGGAAGAATCGACGATCTCAGAACTGCCGCAGAGATAATCAAGGGAAGAAAGGTTGCTGAAGGAATCAGATGTATCGTTATCCCTGCAACTCAGAAGATCTATCTTCAGGCAATGGAAGAAGGCCTTATCAAGAGCTTTGTTGAGGCAGGAGCTATCGTATCAACACCTACTTGCGGTCCATGCCTTGGCGGATATATGGGTGTACTTGCTTCAAAAGAGAGATGCGTTTCTACAACAAACAGAAACTTTGTCGGAAGAATGGGTGCAATAGATTCTGAGATTTATCTTGCTTCACCGGCTGTTGCCGCTGCAAGTGCGATCACAGGTAAAATTTCACAACCCGCTGAACTTGGATTATAAGGAGAATATAAAATGAAGGCTGCAAAAGGTACAGTTTTTAAATATGGTGATAATGTAGATACAGACGTAATCATTCCTGCTCGTTATCTCAACAGTACAACAGGTGAAGAGCTTGCTAAGCACTGCATGGAAGATATCGACAAGGATTTTACAAAGAATGTTAAAGTAGGAGATATCATCGTGGCTGAGAAGAATTTTGGCTGCGGATCTTCCAGAGAACATGCACCTCTTTCAATCAAGTGTGCAGGTGTCAGCTGTGTTATAGCTAAGAGTTTTGCAAGAATCTTTTACAGAAACAGCATCAATATCGGTCTTCCCATCATTGAATGTGAGGAAGCAGCCGATGCTATCAAGAATGGCGATGTTGTAAGCGTAGATTTTGATTCCGGCATTATTATAGATGAGACAACAGGTGAAAAATTTCGCGGACAGGCTTTCCCGGAATTTATGCAAAAGATAATTGATTCTGAGGGGCTTATTAATTACATAAACTCATCGGAGGGAAAGTAAATGAACAGATTGTTTTGTGTGATTCCTTGTTACAATGAACAGGAAGTGTTACCGGAGACATCCAAAAGGCTTAAGGAGAAAATCGACGACCTTGTAGGTAGAAAAATGATCGCTCCCGACAGCAGGATCCTTTTGGTAAATGACGGTTCAAAGGATGAAACATGGAATATCATAAAAAAACTTCATGAGGAAGATGAGACTTTTCAGGGAATCAACCTCTCAAAGAATATGGGACATCAGAATGCTCTTTTGGCCGGACTTATGACAGCAAAAGATCTTTGTGATATGGCGATTTCATTGGATGCGGATCTTCAGGACGATATAAATGCGATCGACGCAATGGTTGATAAATTCAACACTGAAGACTGTGAAGTTGTTTATGGCGTAAGATCAAAGAGAACGACAGATACTTTCTTTAAGAGATTTACCGCTGAGTCTTATTACAAACTCATAGATGCTATGGGAGCCAAGACAGTCTATAACCATGCGGATTACAGACTTCTCAGCAGAAGAGCGCTCCAGTCTCTTTCAGAGTTTGGAGAGGTTAATCTTTTCCTCAGAGGAATCGTTCCCATGCTCGGCTATAAATCTGATATTGTATATTATGAGAGAGCAGAGAGATTTGCGGGAGAGAGTAAGTATCCTCTTAAGAAGATGCTCAGCTTTGCGATTGAGGGAATTACAAGTCTCAGTACAAAGCCTATAAAGATGATCACGGGACTTGGATTCTTTATTTTCATTACAAGTATCGTGGTACTCATCTATTCACTTGTAAGATACTTTACCGGACAGACAATTCCGGGATGGACTACTACAGTTCTTTCTGTTTGGGCGATAGGTGGAATCATCATGATCTCTCTCGGAGTAATCGGAGAGTATATCGGTAAGATCTATCTTGAGACCAAGAATCGTCCCAGATTCATTATTGAATCTTATATCGGCGACAAAGAGGACGAGGAAGTCGCTGACTGTGTGTATAAGCGCTAAAATACGCACTTTGCGTAATTATATTATCTTATGAAACGGAGATAGAAAATGGCTAACGGACACGGCAAGAAGCCGGAGGACTTTAAGAAACAGATGGAGGATAACTTTAAAGTTGCTCCCGGAGAACATACACATGTAAAGAAGGTTATCGGAATAGTAAGCGGAAAGGGCGGTGTCGGAAAGAGTCTTGTGACAGGTCTTTCTGCTGTGTATATGGCAAGAGATGGCTACAAGACAGCAATCCTTGATGCTGATATCACCGGACCTTCAATTCCCAAGATGTTTGGAATAGGACAGGCAAAGAATGCTGATGAAACAGGTCTTTTACCTGCTGAATCAGAAAAGGGGACAAAGGTAATGTCTCTTAATATGCTTATGGATAACGAGACAGATCCTGTTATCTGGAGAGGCCCTGTTATCGCGGGTATCGTAAAGCAGTTCTGGTCTGATGTGAACTGGGGTGATGTTGACTATATGTTTGTTGACATGCCACCCGGAACGGGAGATGTTCCGCTCACTGTTTTCCAGTCTCTTCCCGTGGATGGAATAATTGTTGTCGCAACTCCTCAGGAGCTTGTCGGCATGATAGTTGAAAAAGCTGTAAATATGGCTGAGATGATGAAGATTCCTGTTCTTGGCATTGTTGAGAATATGAGTTATATGAATTGTCCTCATTGCGGAAAGCCGATAAATATATTCGGCGAGAGCAAAATTGAGAGCTATGCGGCTTCAAAAGGAATCAATATACTTGGAAGGATTCCTCTCGATCCGGCTATTTCAGCACTTTGTGACAGCGGAAAAATTGAAGATATTAATGATGATTATCTCGACAGCTTAAAGTATATTTTAAAAGAAATGACAGAGCAATAATGTCGAATGGTCGGGGGGCATGAATATGAAAATGAGACCGGAGAAAAACCAGGTAACCTGGGCAATAACGATTTTCTTCCTTAGCATTGCGATAATGCTCGCTTATTATGTTATATTCAACGGAATATCTGTTGTTAAGACGGTTTCCAAGGTAGTGGATTCTTTGTCCGGAATTATAATAGGCGTCATCATTGCGTTCATTCTCATACCGCTTACGGATGGGATTGAGAGGAAGCTTGTTATTCCCATATATCATTTGAGAGGATATGATATTTCGCGTTCATCAAGCGCAAATATTAAAAAGAGAAAACAGGCAAGGAAAATAGCGGTTACGATTACAATGATCGTTTTCCTGTTTGTAATATATAGCTTGTTCAGGATTATTATCCCTGAACTGATCAGCAGTATAAAGCAGATCGTAAGAAAGTTTCCGGAGTATGAAAAACAGATAAATGAAGAATCACAATTGCTGTTTGAATCAAACTCTATTGAGGTTCAGAATTTTATCAATTCACAGCTTGATCGTTCTTATGTTTCGCTCAGCGAGTTCCTTCAGGAAAAGCTTATGCCTTTGGTGCCGAGTGTTGATTCTTTCTTTAAGATGGCATCACAGGGAGTGTTCTCTATTATCAAGGTTCTTTTTGACCTTGTCGTAGGACTTATCGTTGCAATATATGTTCTTAATTCCAAAGAGGTATTCGCAACAAAAGGTAAGAAAATTGCCTATGCTTTATTCAGGGAAGAATTCGCAAATGAAGTTATCGGCGGATTCAGATTTATTGGAGACATCTTTGAAGGATTTGTGGGCGGCAAATTGGTGGATTCCGTGATAATAGGAATTATATGCTATATAGGATGTATTATTTTAAAACTTGATTATCCTTTGCTTATTTCTGTTATTGTAGGTATTACCAATATTATTCCTTTCTTTGGCCCGTACATCGGTGGCGGAATCGGTGCACTTCTTCTTATGATAAAGCCGGTACAGGCACTTATATTTTTGATATTTATTATCGTATTACAGCAGTTTGACGGAAATATATTGGGACCTACGATCCTTGGAAGCTCAACAGGTCTTTCAAGTTTTTGGGTTCTCTTTTCAATCACGTTCTTTGGTGGAATATGGGGAATAGTAGGATGGCTTGTGGGTGTTCCTATCTTTGCCGTCATCTATGCCTTTATATCAAGAATCACGAATATTCTTCTGAGTAAAAAAGAACTCAGTACCGAAACGAATGATTATGACGATCTTGCATATATTGAAAACAAAGAGTATAAGACTCTCACCGATGAGCATAACGATAAGTTTAATGCACATAAAGAAGTCGGTTTGGTGACTAAACTCTATCATACATGTGTTGATAAGACACTCAATATAGTTGAGAAGATCAGGAACAAAAAGAAATCTGACGATAAGTAATTATTTTTATTCATTACTTGACGTTCAAAAATATTGGACTATAATTTAACTATTAGCGCTTTGACGCATTAAAGTAATTGGAAAGGGGATGCAGTTGTAATATGAGCAAGAAAAATTTAGACTGGGCAAATATCGGCTTTAATTACATGGTTGCCGATAAGAGATTCGTTTCTAACTATAAAGACGGAAAATGGGATGACGGTGTCATTACCGATGACAATATGATCGTACTTAGTGAGGATGCAGGTGTTCTTCATTATGCACAGGAGTGTTTTGAGGGACTTAAAGCTTATGAGACTGAGGATGGCAAGATCGTAACTTTCAGACCTGACTTAAATGCCAAGAGAATGGTAGATTCAGCTACAAGACTTGAAATGCCTGCTTTCCCTGAAGATAAATTTATCGAGGCTGTTGAGGAAGTTGTTAAGGCAAACCTTGACTGGGTTCCTCCTTATGGAAGCGGAGCAACACTTTATATCAGACCTGTTATGTTCGCTACAGGAAACGTTATCGGTGTTAAGCCTGCTGACGAGTATCAGTTCAGAATTTTCGTAACACCCGTAGGACCTTACTTCAAGGGCGGTGCTAAGCCGATCGTTGTTAAGATCAGTGATTTTGACAGAGCAGCACCGCACGGAACAGGAAATATCAAGGCCGGACTTAACTATGCAATGAGCTTACATCCTATTGTAAAGGCTCACGAGGAAGGCTTTGCAGAGAACGTATATCTTGATGCAGAGAGCAGAACATATATCGAGGAGACAGGTGGAGCTAACATCATCTTCGTTACTAAGGAAGGTGGACTTGTAGTTCCTAAGTCACATACAGATTCAATTCTTCCTTCAATCACAAGAAGATCTATCGTACATGTTGCAAAAGAGATTCTTGGACTCAATGTTGAAGAGAGACCTGTTAAGCTTTCAGAAGTTGAGAACTTTGTTGAGATGGGACTTTGCGGAACAGCAGCTGTTATCAGCCCTGTTGGAAAGATCAACGATCACGGCAAGGAAATCTGCTTTGCAAGCGGAATGGACGAGATGGGACCTGTTATCAAGAAGCTTTATGATACACTTACAGGAATCCAGATGGGACGCGTTGAGGCTCCTGAGGGATGGATCCACACAATCAAATAATATAATCTATGAAATATCGGAGCGGATGCAGAAATACTTTGCATCTGCTCCTATTTTAGTGCGATTTAATGCATAGAATGTGATATAATGTATGAGATTATGTAATGGAGAAGATATATGGACAAAGACAATAGTGTTTATGTTGCGATGACTGCAGGTATACTCTCGATTATTCTTTTGCTTCTGGCGGGTTGGCTGCTGGTTTTCGGTAATAAAGATAACAATACTGAAGAAAATGAGGGTTCCACACAGGCAAGCAGTGAGACGGATATGTCTTTGGAAAGTGTATCCGCGGCTTCCGAGGGCTCTTCTGAGCAGGCTGAACCGGTTGCCGTTACAAAAACTGTTTCGGGAAACAGCTTTTATGTGACTAAGGGAGCTGTGCTTAAAGATGTCTACAAGGACGTTGAATTTGATGTGAAGTCACAGCTTAATGAGATGTCTGCTTACTGGGTTGCAAACAATATGGCTGCGGTCAGCGAGCTGGCTCATCTGGATAGATTTGAAGCGATGTCATATTCGCTTAATTATATTAATGACTTTTATTACTACGGCGAAATTGATTCCAAGGGCGTGCCAAACGGAAAGGGAATTGCCGTATACAGAGACGACTGCTATTATTATGGCGACTGGTCTGATGGTGTTAGAAGTGGTACGGGTTCATGGGTGAATTTTTATCCCGAATACAATAACTATGTTGTTACGGAACATTCATACACCGGCGCATGGAGCGAAGATCTTCCTGCCGGCGAAGGCCAGGAACACTATGATTACAATTTGGAAATGATGAATCCGGAGGATGTTTATCTTCAGAATGCTATCGGTAAATTCAAGGATGGCAAATACGACGGTGAAATGTATATAATCCGGATCGATACAGAAGGTTATACTTCCGAATGGGTAGGAATCTGTGAGGAAGGTAAGTGGAAACCTGTCAGTGAGGCTTCCAACGACGATGAGGGCAAAATACCGGTGCTCAGTAGTAAGGACGACAGCGATGTACATATCTATATGACGGAGGAAGGCCTTACGGATAACGGCATTAGCGGTATCTCGACCGGAGGAAAGATTAAGGAAAACTGACAAGTTTATAGGAGAATTTTTTTGAGTAATATCAGTATCGTATGTGTCGGCAAGATCAAAGAAAAGTACTGGAATGATGCGATAGCGGAATATTCCAAGAGGCTTTCCAGGTATTGCAAGTTAAACATAATTGAAGTCGCCGATGAGAAAACTCCGGACAATGCTCCGCCTGCGGTTGAGGAGCAGATAAGGAAAAAAGAAGCAGAAAGAATCTTAAAGAATATTGATGAGAGAGCGCATGTCTGTGTACTTGCCATAAAGGGAAAGAGATACACGTCGGAAGCTTTTTCTGAATATATAAGTGCACTTGGTGTGAGCGGCACAAGCCACATACAATTTGTTATAGGCGGATCGCTGGGGCTTCATGAAAGCGTCCTAAAGAGGGCGGATTCATCCATCAGCTTTTCGGATATGACATTTCCTCATCAGATGATGAGAGTAATTCTTTTGGAACAGATTTATCGAGGTTATAAAATTTTCTGCGGGGAACCATACCATAAATGAGTGAGATTACAGAACTTAGATTAGCGCTTACAGCTGAAGATGAGCGCAATATATTTGGCGGAAACGACAGTTATATCCGCAAGATTGAAGACAGTCTTCATGTGGAGATCATCGATAGAAACGGTGAGCTTCGCATAATAGGAGAAAAAGAGGGAGCGAATAAAGCTTCAAGCATAATCCGTGAGCTTGTACAGCTTTCAAGAAGGGGCTCACAGATTGAAGAGCAGAGCGTTGATTATGCGATCTCTCTTAAAGAAGATGTGGCAAAAAACAAGGAAGCGGTTCAAAATGACAACGTTCTTGTTGATATAGACAGAGATATTATCTGTCACACAGTCTCGGGAAAACCGATAAAGCCCAAGACTCTCGGACAGAAAAAGTATATTGATGCGATAAGAAACAAGATGATCGTTTTCGGTCTCGGACCTGCCGGAACGGGTAAAACTTATCTGGCAATGGCTATGGCGATAACTGCTTTCCAGAGAGAAGAGGTAAGCAGGATCATTTTGACAAGACCTGCGATCGAAGCGGGAGAGAAGCTCGGCTTTTTGCCGGGAGATCTTCAGAGCAAGGTCGATCCTTATCTCAGGCCTTTGTATGATGCTCTTTACCAGATAATGGGCACGGAGAATTTTATCAAGAATATGGAAAAAGGGCTTATTGAAGTTGCGCCTCTTGCTTATATGCGAGGAAGAACTTTGGACAACGCCTTTATAATTCTCGATGAGGCACAGAACACAACACCTGCGCAGATGAAGATGTTTCTTACAAGAATCGGATTTGGTTCCAAGGTCATCATCACAGGTGATGCAACTCAGAAAGACCTCTCGGCAGATGTGAGATCGGGACTTGAGATTGCAGGAAATGTCCTTAAGGGAATAGATGATATAGCTTTTTGTACACTTACCAGCAGCGATGTTGTAAGACATCCGCTTGTTCAGAAGATTGTTAAGGCTTACGAGGATTACGAGAAGAAAGCCGAAAACAAGAAGAAAAAGGAGGCATCTGGCATGATGGTGGGTATTATGCCAAGCCTTTGATGTACATTTACAATTGAAAAACCATCTGTGCTCCTGTAGAGTATTAGCGACCAAACCAAAACTCAAAGGAAGTACCCACAGATGGTTTCTGCTAATAC
>JAFZQT010000042.1 GCA_017620235.1 Butyrivibrio sp.
CCTGTACGCACTTAGGGTTGGGACAGTTAAGACATCTGAGTGTTTCTTTCTCTGCCTCTTCTTTATTGTATCCAAGACATACTTCTTTAAAATTAGTCGCACGTTCCTTAGCGTCCTGTTCGCGGACCGGAACTCTTACAAATCCATCCATCTTTTAATCTCCTATATAGTAATCGAAAATAGAATCTTCTTAGTTACAGTTTCCGCATCCGCCGTGATGTGTATCACCTTCCTGAGCCTTGAGAAGAAGTCTTCCCTCCTCAGTCTTATAAAGCTTCATACGATTCATTGCCTGATCAAAGTCAACCTTGTGACCATCAAACTCAGGACCATCAACACAAGCAAACTTAACCTGTCCGTCAACTGTAAGACGGCAAGCACCGCACATTCCTGTTCCGTCTACCATGATAGGGTTCATGCTGACAATTGTAGGAATTCCGAGTTCCTGTGTAAGCTTACATACAAATTTCATCATGATCATAGGTCCGATAGCTACGCAGTGATCATACTTATTGCCCTCATCCCAAAGATCCTGAAGAGCCTTTGTAACCATTCCGCTTCTTCCGTAAGAGCCGTCATCTGTTGTGATATGAAGGTTACAAACCTCTTTGAATCTGTCCTCCATGATAACGAGATCTTTTGTCTTTGCTCCGATGATAACATCGCACTCAACGCCCTGCTCTTTTAACCACTTTGCCTGAGGGTAAACAGGAGCAGTTCCTACGCCACCTGCGATAAATACGATTTTCTTTTTCTTGAGATCTTCAACACTCTCTTCGCAGAGATCTGAAGGTTTGCCTAAAGGTCCGACAACGTCAGCGAGACAATCACCAGCTTTAAGCTTAGCAAGTTTATGTGTCTCAGCGCCAATTGCCTGAACAACGATCTCTACAGTTCCCTTTTCTCTGTCGTAATCACATATTGTAAGAGGAATTCTCTCTCCTTCCTCATCAACGCGGATAATCAAAAATTGTCCGGGTAAACATGCATCTGACACACGTGGAGCTTCAACGATCATCTGAAAAATGGTCGTAGTGAGCTCATTTGCCTCTAAAATCTTGAACATAGTCTTTCTCCTCCATACATATTGTAAAGAATAATATATAAAAAATATTACTTACTATTTGATTCTTATCAAAGTATATTTGCCATTGGTATATCCCAAATTGTTCAGCGCACCATCATGTGTATTAACCGCAAACAATCTTCCCGTCGGACCTTTCGTCCCGTCTCCTTTAACAAATACTTCGACAATCTTGTAATACTCACCGGCGCCCGTTACTTCAATAACAGAATCGTATATATATTCATTATGTCCGCCGCCTCGTACACTTCCCTTATCATCAAGAAGAACATCCATTGCAAGAAGCTTGCTGACAAGATTTTGTACCGCCTGTTCTTTGGTTATTTTTCTGTCATATGCAAGACGGTACTCTCTTTCAACTATCTCGCTGGGATTGCCTCTATCATTATATGCAATAAACCTAAACTTTGTAGTTCCCATCGGCATAGGAATCGGCTCGGTGTATTCCTGTGATTCCATGGTAGGATCGGAGCCATCCGTCGTATAGTAAATCTTGCATCCATCACCGGGCACAGCAACTATCATTGTGTCAACCGTATAATCGCCGCTTTCTTCCAAAACCTCAGGATTAGGCGCCGTTCCGCCTTCTATGGTGAAGTTTCTCTCTACAACAGCACTTGAAACACCATATTCATTGATTGCTACAACTTTAATATTGTATTCGCCGTCCTGATCTATATCGAACTTAGTTGTGTAAACTTCACTCTTCTTATCGGGATCGTCTCCGTTTATGGTGTAGTAAACGTTATCACCATGATCACACGAAATTGCGATCGTTACCTTTTCCTCATACGTTCCGTCTCCCGGAGTCACTACCGGATCGTTCGGAATATATTGCTCTCTGAGAGCAGCTGCCGATTCGCTTTGTCCTTCACTAAGAATCTCAGCTATTTTATCATATTCTCCCGCTTGTTTATATATCGAAATTATTTTTATGTACGCTGCCGTGACATAATCTTTAGAGTAAGTTCCTGAATCAATGATCGTTTTCAGCGTATCTACTGCATTTCCGGTCGATCCAAGTTCCAAGTAACAATCCGCCAATTTAAAAATAATATCTACATTATCGGGGAATTTCTTATTTCCTTCCGTAAGGTATGCAACAGCTTCATAAGTGTTGCCGCCACTTCTTGCCTTGTCTGCCAGTTTAAGGTACTTATCCCCCGTTCTGTCCTGGCACAAATAGAACAGAGTAATAATCAGAAACAAAAAACAAAAAGCAATTAAATACCCAATGATGACGTTCTTCTTTTTCTTTATGAATTCAATAACATCATCCTTGTTCCTATACTTGATCACAACCTTGGGCTTATCATCTTTAATGAGCCTATCTGCAATTGATGACAGCGTTGTATCTATTTCATTTTCAACTTCCGGTTCAAACTCCGGAACAATATTTATCTCCGCGCCACATTTATCACAGTACAGATGTCCATCAGGAATAAAGGCGCCGCAATTATGACATTTCATATCTTATACTCCACCATTATTTCTACTATTATCTGAACATTGTAGCAGCTTCATAACAGTTATTCATGAGCATAGCTATAGTCATAGGACCTACCCCACCGGGAACCGGTGTGATTGCGGAAGCAATTTCTTTCACCTCATCAAAACATACATCGCCGCAAAGTTTTCCGTCTGCGTTTCTGTTAATTCCGACATCGATGACAACTGCGCCTTCTTTAACATGATCTTTGGTGATCATTCCGGCTTTTCCGACAGCTGCGATAAGGATATCGGCTCTCTTGCAAACTTCCTCGAGATTCTTTGTTCTGGAATGAGCAACAGTGACTGTCGCGTTCTCTCTAAGCATCAATAAAGACATAGGTTTTCCGACAATATTGGATCTTCCGACAATAACACATTCCTTGCCGGCTATATCTATCTTGCCGTCGCACCCTCTCTTTAAAAGCTGGATAACTCCTGCGGGAGTGCATGATACAAAGCCTTTTTCTCCGATGCAGAGTGCACCGACATTCATCGGATGGAAACCGTCCACGTCTTTTTGGGGACTGATGGCATCGATAACAGTCTTCTCATCAATCTGTGAAGGAAGTGGCATCTGAACGAGTATTCCGTTCACATCATCTCTGTTATTAAGCTCATCGATAAGCTTTAACAGCTCTTCCTGAGAAGTCTCCTTAGGAAGTTCATATGAAAGAGATCTGTAACCGATATACTCACATGCCTTCTTTTTGTTCCTTACATAAACCTGAGATGCCGGATCTTCTCCGACAAGGATTACCGCAAGAGTAACCTCGATTCCCTGTTCTTTAAGGCGTGCCGTTTTTTCTTTAAGTTCGTCTTTTATGATCTGCGAGATCGCTTTACCGTCAATAATCTGTGCGCTCATTTCTACTCCTAATTTCTCTCTGATTATGTTTATTAAAAAATATTAGAACAGACCTGTAATCTTTCCGTTCTCATCTACATCGATATCGTAAGCTGCAGGGTGCTTGGGAAGTCCCGGCATTGTCATGATTGCTCCAGTAAGTGCAACCACGAATCCTGCTCCTGCGGAAACATATACTTCTCTAACAGTAATGTTGTATCCTGTAGGTCTTCCGAGAAGAGTCGGATCATCAGAAAGAGAATACTGAGTCTTTGCCATACATACAGGCATCTTTCCGAATCCCATCTCTTCAATCTTAGCTATCTGCTTGCTTGCAGCAGGTGTATATGTTACTCCGTCTGCTCCGTAAATCTCTTTGGCAACGGTACCGATCTTATCTTTGATAGACATATCATCGCTGTAGATAGGTGCATAGTTTGAAGGTTTTGTATTTATTGTATCGATAACTTCTTTTGCAAGAGCTTCGCCGCCTTCGCCGCCTTTTGCCCAAACTTCCGCAAGGGCGAATCTGCAATCCTTCTTCTCGCAGAACTCTTTTACAAAATTAGTTTCAGCTTCTGTATCAGTAATAAATGAGTTAAGTGTAACAACAACGGGAACGCCGTATTTCTGGATGTTCTCGATGTGCTTTTCAAGGTTTACGATACCTTTCTTAAGAGCTTCAAGGTTCTCTTTTCCAACTTCGGTCTTGGGAACTCCGCCGTTGTACTTAAGTGCCTTGATGGTAGCAACAAGAACAACCGCATCGGGCTTAAGACCAGCGATCCTGCACTTGATATCAAGGAACTTCTCAGCTCCGAGATCCGCACCAAATCCTGCCTCTGTTACTGTGTAATCAGCGATTGAAAGAGCTGTCTTTGTAGCTCTTACTGAGTTACATCCGTGCGCGATATTTGCGAAAGGACCACCGTGAACAATTACAGGTGTGTGCTCAAGTGTCTGAACGATATTGGGCTTAAGCGCATCTTTCAAAAGAGCCGCCATAGCACCGACAGCCTGAAGATCTCCTGCTGTTACGGGCTCACCCTTGAAGTTATATGCAACAATTATATTTGAAAGTCTCTTCTTGAGATCCTCAAGGTCACTTGAAAGGCAAAGAATAGCCATGATCTCAGAAGCAACAGTGATAACGAAATGATCTTCTCTCGGAACTCCGTCTGCCTTTGCTCCAAGTCCGACAACGATATTTCTGAGAGCACGGTCGTTCATGTCCTCAGCTCTCTTCCATATGATCTGTCTTGTGTCGATCATCAGCTCATTGCCCTGCTGGATATGGTTATCAAGAAGTGCAGCGAGCAAGTTATTTGCAGAAGTAATGGCATGGAAATCTCCTGTGAAATGAAGGTTCAAGTCCTCCATAGGAACAACCTGAGCATATCCGCCACCTGCGGCACCTCCCTTAATTCCAAAGCAAGGTCCGAGTGAAGGCTCTCTAAGTGCAATTACAGTCTTATGTCCAAGTCTGTTGAGTGCATCTCCGAGTCCAACGCTTACAGTTGTCTTTCCTTCTCCTGCGGGAGTAGGGTTGATTGCTGTAACAAGAATAAGTTTTCCCTTCTTGCTATTCTCAGCTTTTTTAAGGTATTCTTCAGTAAGTTTAGCCTTGTATTTTCCGTAAAATTCAAGGTCATCCTCTTTCACACCAACTGATTCGGCAACCTCTTTGATATGAAGCATTTTCGCTTCCTGTGCGATCTCAATATCACTCTTAACTCCCATTTACTCTCCTCCTACCATTTCTTCAAATTCAACCTTTGTCATAAGGACTTTTCTTGGCTTGGTGCCCTCTTCATCTCCGACAACACCTGCCTCACAGAGCTGATCCATGATTCGTGCCGCTCTGTTGAACCCGATCTTAAATACTCTCTGTAGCATTCCGATAGATGCTTTTTCTTTGTCTATGATCATCTCACCGGCTTGGACAAAATACTCATCTCTGGAAGATGCCGCGTCGCCTGAACTCATGGATCCGCCGCCTCCGCCCTGGCTCTGAATATTCTGAATCTGCTGTTCGATCTCCTCGCCGTAAGTTGATTCTATTCCCTGATTTCTCAAGAAATCTGTAACTGCCTGTACTTCCTTATCGGAAACAAATGCACCCTGCATACGCGCAGGCTTTGTATATCCCTGAGGGTAAAAGAGCATGTCTCCCTTTCCAAGGAGCTTCTCTGCACCGGTTATATCAAGGATTGTCCTTGAATCGACACCACTTGATACCGCAAAGGCAACTCGGCTCGGCATGTTAGCCTTGATAAGACCTGTAATGACATCTACGGAAGGTCTCTGAGTTGCTATGATCAAATGGATACCGGCAGCTCTCGCAAGCTGTGTGAGTCGGCAGATCGCATCCTCAACCTCATTTGCAGAAACCATCATAAGGTCCGCAAGCTCGTCTACGATAACTACAAGCTGAGGAAGAACCTGTTTATCAGGATCACCGCTCTTTTCAACAGACTTGTTATATCCCTTGAGATCTCGAACTCCCGCCTCGGCAAACTTCTTGTATCTGTTTGTCATCTCGGCAACAGCCCAGTTAAGCGCAGCAGCAGCTTTCTTAGGATCTGTTACAACAGGGATCATCAAATGAGGGATTCCGTTGTAAACACTGAGCTCAACGATCTTGGGATCGATCATGATCATCTGTACTTCTTCAGGCTTAGCCTTATAAATAAGACTCATGATGATCGTATTTATACATACGGACTTACCTGAACCCGTAGCACCCGCGATAAGAAGGTGGGGCATCTTGGAAATATCCGTAACTACCGTTTTTCCTGCTATGTCTTTGCCGACAGCAAAGGCAAGTTTTGATGAATAGTCCTTAAACTCTCTTGATTCAAAGAGGTCTCGGAGCGCAACAGCCTGATTCTCCTTGTTGGGAACTTCGATTCCGACAGCAGCTTTACCCGGAATGGGCGCTTCTATTCGGATGTCCCTTGCAGCAAGGTTCATCTTGATATCATCTGCAAGTCCCACGATCTTATTGACCCTGACACCTGCTTCAGGCTGAAGTTCAAATCTTGTTACCGAAGGTCCCTGGCTTATATCCGTAACCGTTACGTTTACGCCAAAGGTCTTCAGTGTCTCCTGTAATTTAAGAGCTGTCTCCTTGAGCTGTCTTGCAGTCTCAAGATTCTTGTTCTTAACGCCCTTCTCCAAAAGACTTACAGGAGGGAATACATATTTCTTGGCAATAGCTCGTTTATGTGCCTCGATTTCTTTTTCCATTCCGACATTGACAGTATGCGGACCCGGACCTGAAGGAACATGCACAGCTTCGGCAGTCGATGTGATCTTGGACGACGCGCCCGGAGTTCTGGAAATATGATCCTGAGCATGTATCGCATAATCGCCATTCATGCCGTTTCCAAGGTCTTCTGCGTGTATCGGAACATCGGGAAGAATATCCTCCTGAGCCTCCACAGGCGCTGCCTTTGCAACAAGCTTGCCATGACTGTCAGGTAACGCAATAGGTTCGTCTTCTTTTGATGAACCAAAGTCCATGCTGTGAATCCTTGGCTCTGTGACAAGAACTCTCTGACCGTCAGGCTCGATATCCGTCTCTATCTCATGCTTATTGAGCATGATCTCGTGAATATCGTCATGGAACTCTTCCTCATCCGGAATAAATACGTTTCCTGCTTTTTCTTCATTATTCTCACCGTAAATATGGATATTGTCGGACTTCTCCTCCTCAACATCTTCTTTGGTGATGTTTGTATCAAGCATAACTCCCCGGACGTTCTTCTCCATCCTGAGGATCTTAGCATCTTCTTTTTGTTCGATAGCGAGGCGCTTTTCTTCTTTTATCTCAGCTCTGCGCTTCTCAACCATCTCACGTCTTTTCTCGGCGTATTCTCTGTAATTTGCGGCATCTTCTCTCGTCTTCTCGATAAGCTTCCTACTGCCGTTTCTGATACCACCGACGAAAGACTGCTCAGTAAATATCACAAAACTGACAATACCGACAAGCAGGAGCACAAGAGCCGTTCCCGCAAACGATAAGTGTTTATAAAGTGCATAAGCAAGCGAGCCGCCAAAGAATCCGCCGCCGTCTTTACCTGCTTTTGCAGAATTAAATATAGCCGCAACATCGTAGTTCGTCGCCACCTGAGGTCTGTTTGTACAAAGCTCCGCAATTACACCTATCAAAAAGAAAAGTATAATGCCGGATACGACCTTGCGCTGCGCCGCACTTGAGCCAAAATTGGCAACTGAAATAAGAACAGCGCCTAAAGCCACAAGCGGTGCAAAATACGCTGTAACGCCGAAGAACCCAAATAATATTCCGCTTACTGCACTTCCAAACTCCCCGCAAACACCGAAATTGCATAAAAAAAGGAAAATTGTCAAAGCGACCATTGCAATAACCACAAGTTCGCTTCTTAAAGAATAGTCAATTTCTTCTGCTTTCTTAGCGGAAGTTCTTGCTCTGGAGTACCGTTGACCGGAGCTCCGCGAAGCGGTCTTTCTTGTCTGTTTTCTACCATTATTACTCTGTGCCATATCTTCCCCTTGACTTATACAAAACTCTTATAAGTATACCATTTTCTAAACCCATATGCTATACTAACGTTATTGTAGTTTTGCGAAAAGGAGATAAAAATGGAATTCAAACAGGAGTTAGAAACAGGCACTTTTAAAATGGTCGGCGCAACCGAGTCATCTTTGAAGCTCAGAGAAGTCGCCGAGAAGTGCAGACTTGTCAGAACAGACAACGGGGTTAAAGTAGAGCTTGCATACACAGGTCCTAACGCCGGTAAATACATGCAGTACATTGAGAAGCATAAAGAAGAACTTACAAAGTATCTTATGAATCCCGATGAAGCCGATCTTTACGAATGGATGGAATCATCACATCAGAGCCCTATCACTCTTAAGAAACACGAGAAAGAAAAACTACTTCTCTACGTAAATTTTGATCCTACTACAAGAATTATGTTGACGGGAATAGCCGACGAAAACGTTACACTTAAGCTCGGTTCTCCACTTATGGAGATTAACATCGACGAACTCACCAGAGACGAATTCAAGCTCAAGATCTACAATATGCTTTTACTCGCCGATGAAATTGCAGTTCTCATGGGAAATCTCGATCTCCGCAAGATGTCAAACATTCAGATTGTAAAGACATACCTCGCAGAAATTTATGACAAATATCATGAAAACCCTTGAAATTAAAATGGTGTAAAGAGATCATTTCAAGCATCTCTTTACACCATCTTTTTTATATCATAGGAATTTTCCTTCTTATATAAGCATCCCAAGGTGCTTTTCAAATGCAATTCCCTCATTTCCGGAAATACCGTTCTTAACCGCATCTTCCACCGATGCACTTATAAAATCTCCGGCGAGTTTAGCTGCGTCCAGAGGATCTTTGCCGTTAAGTATTCCTCCAAAGAGAACAGCCGCAAACAAGTCACCCGTTCCCGAATAATGAACACCGTTAGAATGTGCTCTTATGATTCCATGGCCTAATTCCGTCGCGATAAGATTTCCAACTTCTCCCGCTTCAGGAAGAGGTATTCCGGTAACAGCTATAAGCTGCTTTCTGTTTCCTCTGATTTTCTCTGCAACTCTGAGAATATAGTCTATAAGCTCATCTCCCAAATACTTGCTGTGCTCCGTTGGATCGATATCCGCAAGAAGGCAAAGCTCCGTTATATTCGGAGTTATAATATCCGCTTCCTTGACCATTTCCTTCATAGCGGCAAGAAGCTCCTCAGAAAAATTCATATACCTCTTACCGTCATCGCCAAGAACAGGATCTACAAGAACCCTTGTGCCTTCGCTCTTCAAAGTCTTAATAAACTCAAGCGCGCTCCCCGCCTGTGTCTCATTTAACATAAAACCTGTTATAATGCCGTCAAATTCTACTTTCTGTCCCTTATACTTCTCCGCATACTCAGGGATCACTCCCGTAAGCTCCTTACAATAATATGACGAAAAGCCTGTCTGAGCGCTTAGTACCGCTATAGGTACCGCACATGTTTCTATTCCCATTGCGGAAAAAACTGAAATGTCAGCCAAAAGCGAACATCTGCCCAAACCGGAAAGATCATTTATTGCCGCTACTCTCATTATGTTTTTCTCCTGTCTGCATATTTATAACACTCATATAATATACTTCCATTCTGGTATCTTATAAATAGGCAGGTTTAAATAATATTTTAATGCCAAAAAGGCACGACTCAAATAATATGAGTCATGCCTTAGATTCCTTAATAACCCCTCAATACAGATATTACAGATTAACGAACTGTCTTGTACTGTCTGAAAGCTGACTGGTAACACGGTTATTGTTATCCATAGCCTCTCCGATACCCTGCATTTCTCCAACAATCTCTGTAGAATTGGATGCCGAAGTATTGATGGCAACTGTACTCTCTTTAACTGATTCACTGATCATAGTAACAGACGAAGCCATCTCATTCATGATAGCAATGAGGTTATCAGCCTTGCTGTTAAACTTACCAAGCATATTGTCAATGATAATAGCTGTATTTCCGTACTTCTCACCGATCTCTACGAATGAATCGTAATCGGAAAGAACTGTTGTGTTAATAAACTCAAGCACCTGAAGCGCGTTATCTGAAAGCTCTTTAACAGCGCTTGTAACGTTCTGGCTGATAGCCTGGATATTTCCGGCTGTCTGTCTGCTGTTCTCAGCAAGTGAACTGATCTCTTCGGCAACAACCGCAAATCCCTTACCTGCTTCACCTGCTCTTGCAGCCTCAATACTTGCATTAAGTGCAAGCAAGTTGGTCTGTGATGCGATATCAAGAATAACGTTTGTAAGTTCGCCGATCTGGTTAACCTGCTCACTCTCTTTAACAGACATTTCAAGAACCTTACTGAGTTCTTCCATCTTAGCACCTGTATTGCTCTTCTTCTGATTTGCTTCTTCACGAACAGCAGATGCTTCAACCTTGATTCCTGCTGCAGCTTCCTGTCCCTCAAATACTTCATCGTTTATGCTCTGAGTAGCACGCTTAACGTCCTCAAGCTTCTGATTCATCTGGCTGGCTGTATGTGATACATTGTCCATACTTGCAGAAAGCTCTTCAAGAGCTGCAGATGTATTTGAAACGTTGTCATTTGCCTTCTGAATCTTCATAGATACTTCTTCTTCAGAAGTTGCAAGTACTATTGTACCCTCTCTAACTTCACGCATGATAGTCTGAAGCGTTTCGATGAATCTGTTAAAGCCCTTCTTGAAATAAATAAGCTCGGAATCAACGCTTGTCATAATTCTGGAAGTAAGGTCGCCTCGACCGTTATCAATCTCATCAATGATCTTATTAACCTCATTGGACATAGCACTGATCTTGCGGATAATAAGAAAATAATTCATAAAGAATGTAGCAATAATACAAAGGATAAAGATAACAAGTCCGATAACACTCTTAACAACCGCACCGTTTCTCATATCTATCATGTCATAAATGGATCCGGTAGCAATCTGCTCAACGGCATAGTTAAGCTCCTGCAAATGCTGCTCAACAACACCAAGTTGATCTTTAACATCGGTTTCCATCAAGTGGGCACAAGAAGCACCCTGAGATTTCTTGGCAAGTTCATAAGCCTGATCTACAAGATTTACGTATTCATCAATGCTCACTGAAAGCTGCTGAGCAGTACCCAGAGCTTTTGTTGAATACTCACTTGTATTCTTTCCAAGCTCATCCATAAGCTCAGTCATATTCTTCTTGAGCTCAGCACCGTTCTGCTGTACGACGTTTTCATAGTTTTTCTTTTCTTCTCTGGATGTATACATATAGCTAAAAGGCTGAGAAAACAAGAAATAAACCTTAGCTGACACCTTTCCCTCATAATTATTTACATGAGCGATGTATGTCATAAGGTCTGATGACATATTAACCGAATTATCAAGCGAATCCATTGTCGTGTACATTACTGCACCGAAAACGATTGCCATAATAACATTAACCGCAATAACCTGAATGATTATTGAATTGTACCACTTAATACCACTTTTTCTTTTTTGTCCCATAAAATCCTCCACGAAGCTGTTGTAATAAAGCGCATTAGTTAACTTAATAATATATTCGCAATAAATATTAAGCAAGCGACGTGAATATAAAAAGTAAAAATTTCATATATTTATGCAAGTATTTACCATAAAATAGTTAAAAAAATGCTACTTTTTCAATTTTCTTTAGCAACAAACAGTGTTCCGACTTTCTTTTTTTCGATTACATCATATAACTTTTCCGGATTCTTTCCATTGGTAACAAGAACGTCAATACCGTGAGAAGTAGCGAGTTCTGCAGCTTCCAATTTGGTGATCATTCCGCCTGTTCCTCTGTTGGAGCCTGATCCCGATGCCGCACTCTTAAGTTCTTCGGTAATTTCTTCCACTCTGCTGATTAATTTAGCATTCGGATCGGTATTCGGATTGCCATCATAGAATCCGTCTATATCTGAAAAGATGATAAGCTTACTCGCATTACAGAAGATCGCAACAAGCGCTGAAAGCATATCGTTATCGGAAAAGAGCTTCTTATCTGATTCAATCTCCGTGTGGCTGACTGAATCGTTTTCATTTACTATGGGAATAATATGATTCTCAAGAAGTGCATCGAATGTGTTTTTAAGATTCTCACTTCTCACAGGGTCACTGAAGTCTGCATTATCAAGAAGTATCTGACCAACCATTCTGTTATATTCACCAAAGAATTTATCATAAAGATGCATGAGCTCGGTCTGTCCAACCGCTGCAGCAGCCTGCTTAAGCCTTATCTCCTGCGGCTTCTGCGCAAGTCTCATCTTACCCGCGCCAACTGCTATTGCTCCCGAAGATACAAGCACAAGATCGTATCCGAGGTTCTCAACGCCGGACAGCGCTCTGCATAAATGATCAAGTGAACGGATATCAACGTTTCCGCTGTCGTTCGTTATAGTAGAAGTACCAACTTTAACAACTATTCTTTTTTTACTAACGCTCATCTCAATTCCTTCTTCTCTCTTTTTACGAATAAATTGATTTTATATGCGCGTAGTAAATTAGTCAAGAAATTGCTTATTATTAACCACAAATATAGGTTTAATCTGCATTAAACATTTTATAGATCGCCGCAGTAACGTTGATTCCCGGACCATAGCATGCCTCAAGCGCATCTGCGTTACCGAATTTATCAAGATCATAAGGAAGATATGTGCTGAGAACCACGGTCTTCTTATCAAAGCCTTTTGCCTTCACGATAAGCGAATCAACTTTGCTTGTATCCTTTAACTCCGCACCTGTCGTGCAATTAGAAAGACATACAACCACATCAGCCTTTTGTATAGCTGTATCCGTCGAATCAGGAAGCCCGTTCTCATAGCAAACATATTCGACAGACTTAGCGCCTGCTTTCTTTACTCCTGACTTGATCGAAGATTCTTCATCTTTCTTCGGGTAAAAAATAACTACCTTCTTATCCTTACTTATAGGAAGAGCCCCGTCGTTCTTAACGCTCTTAACACCTGCCTGCGCAACCTCCCACTCAGTAGCTTTGTGCTGCTTTGAGCCCACAACGCTTGCAGCTTTCTTAGAAGAAGCTTCTCCAGTAATATCCAAAAGCCCATATTTATCCTTGGTCTTAAGAATCCTTGTGACAGACTCATTTAATCTTGCTTCAGCAATCTCGCCGCTCTTTACCTTAGCCGCAAGACCTTCCATAAACGTATCAAGATTCTTTATTTCCTTGGAAGATGTCAGACCAACAGGCATAAGGACCATATCCGCGCCCGCATTGATTGCTCTGACGGAAGCATCCAGTTTATCAAAGTTTGCAGAGATAGCATCCATCTCCATAGAATCGGTGATGATAATTCCCTGATATCCAAGCTTTCCCCTTAGGATCTCCGTCAGAAATTTCTTCGACAGAGTCGCAGGTAAAAAGATCTTTTCTCCCGATGCCTTGGAAACACACGTCTCCTTCTCTATCTGAGGATATTGAATGTGAGCCGTCATTATGAAATCCGCATTTGAAGCAAGCGAAGTATAAGGAACAAGCTCAGTTTTTAACAGCTCATCATAAGTCTTGTTGACGCGAGGAAGCCCTGTATGGCTGTCCACGTCTGTATCTCCGTGACCGGGGAAATGCTTAAGACAAGCCATCACCTTCTGATTATGAAGCCCGTCTACAAAAAGAGCTCCGTACTGAGCCACAACATCCGGCTTTTCGGAAAAAGACCTGACTCCGATAACAGGATTCGCGGGATTACTGTTCACGTCCACAACCGGCGCAAAATCAAGATTAAAGCCCTGCACAGCAAGTTCTTCACCGATCACACTCGCAGCCTTTGTTGCATTCGCAGGATCGCCCGAAGCTGCAACAGCCATATTTCCCGGCATACGCGTACCGGTCTTTAAACGCGCCACCCTTCCGCCTTCCTGATCGATAGCTACAAACATCTTCGACTTAAATCCGCCGCTAATGTGCGCCTTTTGAATACTGTTTATCAGATTGGTAGTCTGGGTTGCATTGTTTGTATTCTGGGAAAAGAGAATCACTCCGCCAAAATCATACTTCTTCAAAGCGGCTGTGAGTTCAGAATTCAGAGTCGTCAAATCCTTATCGTTCCAAGTTCTGAATGACGGCATGATCATCTGCGCGAGCTTCTGCTCCACAGTCATCGATGCAACAATAGATTCAGGAGTTTCCTTTGCTCCTGCATAAGTCGTGCAATTACACAGCATACATATAACCATTGCACAAGATAAAAGACCTGATGTTAATCGCTTCATAGAATCTCCCCTTCCGGTCAAATTTCCTAATTTAGCAAAAAGCTGGTCCCAGCAATAGAGACCAGCCTCAAGTATGGATTAGACGGGAGTCGAACCCGTGTCCAAAAATTCATCCCCTGTACTTCTACTATCATAGTCAATTATTTCGAAGGTCTAACCTTCTGTTCCCTCATGCCCACAGTAATTGACAACCGTAAACAATCGGTAGCTTCATGATACGACCACAACCGCAAAGCTTAAGCTGTGTCGTTTCCTACAAGTTTTGACGCCGATTACCGGATATGTAGGTGTACCCGGGTCGACGGGCTGCACTTAGGCAGCGTATGCTAAATTATC
>JAFZQT010000043.1 GCA_017620235.1 Butyrivibrio sp.
AGGATTGTATCCATCATACCCGGCATAGATGCACGTGCACCTGAACGAACTGATACAAGAAGGGGATTCTGAAGATCTCCGAACTTCTTTCCGTTGATCTCTTCCATCTTCTTAACGCCGTCCATAGCCTGTGCCATGATCTCATCATTAATTTTTCTGCCATCCTCATAGTACTGAGTACAAGCTTCTGTTGTGATTGTGAAGCCCTGAGGTACAGGAAGACCAATACTTGTCATCTCAGCAAGGTTAGCACCCTTACCACCGAGAAGGTTACGCATTGTCATGTTACCTTCGTTGAACATATAAACCCACTTGTTCGCCATTTTTGTCATACCTTTCTTACCGGTACTATAAAAACCGGTACCTTTCATGTATTTCTTTTTTATAACTACCGCGGAAACCACTGCCGTGAGATAAAACGCGGATAATTACCGATTTAATAAAACGTAAAACCTCTAAATATAAAACCTCTAAATATTACACTTTTGGTCCGTTTTCTGGAATAAAACTATCAAATATATAAATGTCAAAATTCTGCTCTGCTCTCTTAAGTTCCTCTTCACTCTTGATAGTCCAAGCAGCGGTGACATTCTTGTACAGGTGCCTGCATAGCCATAAAGACAGGTTCCCCGGATATTTGTGATTGTATGATATAAAATCGGGTCTGGTCAAAAAATTAAGCAACAGATTTGTAAGCGCAAAGTAAAGAAAGCTGTTAAATTCCGAAGGCGACTCCTTATGGAACTCATCGGAGAGCTGTCCTCTCATAATCTCAGGTCTGTGCTTTCTATACCACAGCACGCCCAAAGGATTAAAGGACTCGATGCAATAAACTCCTTTATATGATGAAAGAAGCGCATCCGCTTTCGAACAAACAGAACAATTCTTAAACTCAATCTTAAGTTCCACAATAAGCGGAACCTTACCGTTTACCAGCGCCAAAAAATCTTCGAATTTGGGGATTTTTTCAACAGAATCAAGAATATGAAACCTTTGTAGCTCTTCATATGTATAGTCAATTACCTTACCCTTAACTCCGAAGCTTCCGTCTTTATTCTTCACTGCGTCAGCGGGAACCTCTCCCTCTGCGTATCTCGCCACTCTGGCAAGTGTAAAATCGTGAAAAATAACCGGAATACCATCCTTGGTAAGCTGGACGTCACACTCTATTCCGTATCCGGCATCCACTGCTTTCTTGAAAGCCGCCATAGTGTTCTCCGGCGCATCGGATGAGTTATCGTGAAGTCCACGGTGTGCATAGCGCACACTTATATGAGGTAATCTTTCAGGTTTATGCACTACCCTCGGCATGATCATTAATAAATAAAGACCGACCATTATAGGTGCTAATTCGCACAAAACCTTAATAAAAAGCATTAATCCACTTCCTACTGATAATTTTTTAACACGTCTGATACATATTTTAATTCCTAATTGTTTAATTCGCAACAATTAAATGACTTAAACGACATTAATTTCATATAATTTTAATCATCTACGTCGAAATTCTCCAATATATTCCCCTTTTTGACCGGTCTTGTATCTCCATGTTTAACCATGAGCATGGTCAAAAAAGCAAGTGCCGAGAAAATAAATGCATATGGGAACAGTGTTTTATATGAGATATGCTCAAGCAGATACCCTGAAAATACAGGTGTAAATACCTGTGCTGCCATGGAGAACGTATAATAAGTTCCCGTATACTTGCCTATCTCTCCGGCTTTGCACATCTCAACAACCATAGGATAAGAGTTTACGTTGATCGCTGCCCAACCTATTCCGACAATTGCAAAAAAGATATTGATTGAAGCCGAAAAATGCGGATAAAGTCCTGTAATAATATAACTTGCAGCCATAAGAGCTATTCCCGCAAGGATAGTCTTCTTTCTTCCTATCTTGCCTGATATGTAAGCAATCGGAATATAGCTGAGCGTAGCCGCAACCGTGGCAACAAGAAGACATGTGGCATAGTCGTTGTTGTGAAGATTCCATACAACACCAACAAAACGCGAAAATGCCGTTGTTACCGCATTATAAGCCGTGAACCAGAAAAATACCGAAATAAGAAGGAAAATGAGACTTCTTTTCACCTCGGGAGGCATAGCTACTTTGCTCTCACTCTCTTCTACCTTTTCTTCCAGTTCCTCGCCGTAGGATTGAAGCCCTCCCTGAGCCTCAACTTCTTCTCTTATCTTCTTTTCATTAATGGTAAAAAACAATATCGCTACGGAAAGTACCATGCAAATAATGATACTTATGACAAAAGGCATGTAATCAGTCTGCGCAGGGTCACTCGCTTCCTTAAGAAGCACCTTTGTCATCACAAGAACAAAAATACCGCCCACAGTTCCCATAAGATTGATTATCGCATTACCTGAGCTGCGAAGAGGTGCAGGTGTAAGATCAGGCATAAGTGAAACAGCCGGCGATCTGTAAATTCCCATTGCAAACAGGATAAACAAAAGACCAAACATGAAAAACAGCAGATTTCCGCTCTTTCTCGCAAAAGCTATAAGCATATACAAAAGAGATACCGACATTACCGTTCCCACAAGAATATACGGCATTCTTTTTCCTATCTTACTATCTGTGTGATCCGACAGATTTCCAAACAAGGGCAAAAGAAAAAGTGCAAACACATTATCAAGTGCCATAACAATTCCCGTTGCTGTTTCGCCAAGACCGAAGCTGTACTTTAATATCTTCGGGATCTCGTTGTCGTAGAACTGCCAGAAAGCGCAGATTGAAAGAAATGCAAAACCAATTAGTATCGTTCTCTTGTAGTTAAGTTTCATAAATATATCTCCATATCCCCATTTTATGTTCTTTATATTATATATGAAGACTACGCATTATAAAACAGGAGGCTGAAATAAAACAGCCTCCCGCAAAATTTTTATACCATCATCTTATAGATCTTAGTACAATCATCTTCATTAAGTGTTACAAAACCACTGATAGTTCCGTTTCTTCCATCGCCTCTGCAAAGAACCTCAACGAGCTTTGGAATATCCTCTTCCTTGGCTCCAAGTTCTGCAAAGTTCTTTGGCATTCCGATAGAAATGAGGAAGTTTCTGAGTGCTTCGATTCCCTCTTTTGCCGTAACTTCGGGATGATCGAAGTCCATCTGACATCCCCATACTCTTGTAGCGATCTTGGCAAATCTCATAACATCATGGTTCATAACATAGCTAAATACCGCAGGCATCGTAACGGCAAGACCTGCACCGTGTGCACAGTCATAAACAGCCGAAAGCTCATGCTCTATGTTATGGCTGTTCCAGTCCTGAGTCCTTCCCACGCCGCATGAATTGTTGTGAGCCATCATTCCTGCCCACATGATATTTGCTCTGGCCTCGTAGTTATTGGGATCTTCAATTACTCTCGGAGCTTCGTGCTTCATTGTAAGAAGAAGCGCCTCGATCATTCTGTCCGTAACTTCAACTTCCTTGGTATTTGTGAGGTATCTCTCATAGAGATGAGCCATGATATCCGTAGCCCCCGCTGCTGTCTGATAAGCCGGAAGTGTCTGTGTGAGAGCGGGATTCAGAATACTGAACTTAGGTCTGAGAGCATCGGAGCCAACACCTCTTTTAAACATTCCCTCTTCCTTAGTTATTACGGAATCAGGGCTTCCTTCACTTCCTGCCGCAGCGATCGTAAGGATTGTTCCTACAGGAAGAGCCTGATCGATCATTTTTTTACCCTGATAAAAATCCCAGAAATCGCCGTCGTAAAGTATTCCTGCAGCGATTGCTTTTGACGAATCAATTGTACTTCCGCCGCCGACAGCGAGAATAAAGTCGATATTTTCTTCCTTACAGAGCTTTATTCCCTCATATACGAGACCACTTCTCGGATTGGGCTTTACTCCGCCAAGTTCCTTGTATGAAATACCCTCATTATCAAGAGAAGTTTTTACCCTGTCCAAAAGTCCGGATCTTACAACGCTTCCGCCGCCATAGTGAATGAGAACCTTATTTCCGCCGAATTTTTTTACATACTTTCCCACTCCGTTCTCGGTATCTTTTCCAAAAACAAAATATGTAGGCGAATAAAATGTGAAATTATCCATTATTTGTCCATTCCTTTCCTTATGAAATTCATATAAAATTGTTTTATGATTTATCTATTAAAAACGGAGGTACGATATGGACCCAAGTCAATATGAGACTTTTCCTTTTCAGGCTACCCACGCATTTAATCTTGCGACCGGCTCCGAGGAAAGATCTTTTCCGTCACACTGGCACTCTTTTGGCGAAATAATCCTCGTAGGTCCCGGTGAAAAAAATATATATAAGATCGGTCAAAAGATATATAACTTGGTAGAAGGTGATGTTGTACTTATATGGCCCATGGAAATGCACGAGATTGTCGATGCCGACAGAGCGTGCTCGATTATTCTGCAATTTAGCAACAAAATTGCGGACGCCGTATTTGACTTTAAGAGAATCATCCACTACTACCACAATCTTCACGTAATCTGCATAAACACGCATAGAGAACTTGCGCTTAAACTTGGCGATATCGCACGCAAAATGCGCGATATCTTCATTTCAAATACAAGTAATAAAGAAATACTGTGTACGACGCTTCTTTTTGAATTTATGCTCATATTGGACGAACACAGGCAGGAACTCAGCGGTGAACTTACCGACAAATACTTTTCTTCCGTCACCGACGAGCTCTACTTTAAGATGGTAAAAGTCACAGACTATATAAAAAATAATCTCACAGATGACAATCTTACGCAATCAGAAATGGCAAAAAGAGCCGGAATAAGCAAAGATTATTTTTCACGTATTTTTAAGGAGATAACTGGCCTTAATTATAACAAGTGGCTCAATCTTATAAGAGTTGAAAAGGCCGCGGAACTTATGTTAAACGACAACATGTCTCTGACAGAAATTGCTATGCTGTCAGGATTTCAAAGCATTTCCTCTTTTAACAGGGTTTTTAAGGAGCAAAAGAATATGTCGCCAAGTGAATATCGCGCGGGATTTTCTGCTTAAACCGGCTTATAAAGGAAAATATACTTCATCAGCCCACAAATCACTTCTTATTTTTTGATATGTGGGCTGCTCATTTTTTGTCCTTGTTGCATTTTACGGGAGTTTCTCCTATAATACGAAATGTTGCAAAGACTATTTCTATATTAATAAGCGAGGCTATTTTTAATGATAAGTGCTAATAACGTAACACTAAGAGTTGGAAAAAAAGCTCTGTTCGAAGACGTAAATATCAAATTTACCGAGGGCAATTGCTACGGAATCATCGGTGCAAACGGTGCCGGAAAATCTACATTTTTGAAGATATTATCAGGTCAGATCGAGACTACAAACGGCGACGTCGTTATCACAGACGGTCAGCGTTTGTCTTTCCTTGAACAGGATCACTTTAAATATGATGAAAAGGTAGTTCTTGATACGGTTATTTCAGGAAATGCCCGTCTTTTCGAGATCAAGAACGAAAAAGACGCCATCTATGCAAAAGAAGATTTCACTGACGAGGACGGAATCCGCGCAAGCGAACTTGAGGCAGAATTTGCAGAGATGAACGGATGGGAAGCTGAATCTGACGCAGAGAGCCTTCTCAACGGACTTGGAATCGAAACAGAAAATCACTACAAGCTCATGAAAGAACTTGACGGTAATCAGAAGGTCAAGGTACTTCTTGCAAGAGCTCTTTTTGGTAACCCCGATATCCTTCTCCTCGACGAGCCTACCAACCACTTGGATCTCGATGCTATCGCATGGCTTGAGGAGTTCCTTATAAACTTTGAGAACACAGTCATCGTAGTATCTCACGACCGTTATTTCCTCAACAAGGTCTGCACTTACATTGCTGATATAGACTACGGCAAGATTCAGCTCTATGCCGGTAACTACGACTTCTGGTACGAATCATCACAGCTTATGATCCGTCAGATGAAGGAAGCTAACAAGAAAAAAGAGGAACAGATCAAGGAACTTAAAGAGTTCATCGCCCGTTTCTCTGCTAACGCAAGTAAGTCTAAGCAGGCTACTTCAAGAAAGAAAGCTCTTGAGAAGATCGAACTCGATACTATCAAGCCTTCAAGCAGAAAGTATCCCTACATCGACTTCAGACCTGAGCGTGAGATCGGAAACGAAGTTCTTACCGTTTCAGGAATTTCAAAGACAATCAATGGCGAGAAGATTCTCGACAATATTTCATTCGTTGTACAGCACGATGACAAGATCGCTTTTGTAGGTGGAAACGAGATCGCAAAGACTACTCTTTTCCAGATCCTTACAGGCGAGATTGAACCCGATGAGGGAACATATAAATGGGGCGTAACAACTTCACAGGCTTACTTCCCCAAGGACAACACAAAAGAATTTGATAACGACTACAACATCACCGAATGGCTCACAGGCTATTCTGAAATCAAGGACGCAACTTACGTAAGAGGTTTCCTTGGACGTATGCTCTTTGCAGGTGAAGACGGAGTCAAGAAGGTTAAGGTTCTTTCCGGAGGAGAAAAAGTACGTTGTCTCCTTTCAAAGATGATGATAAGCGGTGCAAACTGCCTTATCTTCGATGAGCCCACTAACCACCTTGATATGGAATCAATCTCCGCTCTCAACGACGGAATGATCAAATTCCCCGGCGTAGAACTTTTCGCTTGCCGTGACCATCAGGTTGTTCAGACAACAGCAAACAGAATAATGGAAATTCTCCCCGACGGAACACTTGTCGATAAGCGTTCTACTTATGATGAATATCTCGAGAGCGATGAGATGGCAAGAAAGCGTACAGTTTATAATACTGTTGCCGAGGAAGAGGAAGACGATTAATTAAGTAAACAATATGGTGTCAAAGTTTTTTCTTTTGGCACCTATATCTTTTTATAACATTTAAGGAGGCGCATTAGCATGCAGACATTTAGTCCCGTAAAAGAAGGAAAAGTAAGAGAAATCTACGATATCGGAGAGAACCTTATCATGGTTGCAACAGACAGAATCTCCGCTTTTGACGTAATTCTCAAGAACAAAGTTACTAAGAAGGGTGCTGTGTTGACCCAGATGTCTAAGTTCTGGTTTGATTTTACCAAGGACATCGTAAACAACCACATGGTAAGCGTTGATACAAACGATATGCCTGAATTTTTCAGAAGCAAGGATTTTACAGGAAACAGCATGCTTTGCAAAAAGCTCAACATGGTTCCCGTTGAGTGCATCGTTCGCGGATATATCACAGGAAGTGGCTGGAACAGCTACAAAGAGAACGGAACCGTTTGCGGAATCAAGCTTCCCGAGGGACTTAAGGAGTGCGACAAGCTTCCTGAACCCATCTACACTCCCAGCACAAAGGCTGAGATCGGCGATCACGACGAGAACATCGACTTCGATCGCAGCGTAGAAGTTCTTGAAAAGGCATTCCCCGGAAAAGGACTTGAGTATGCAACAAAGATCAAGGATTACACAATCGCTCTTTACAAGAAATGTGCTGACTACGCTCTCACTCGCGGAATCATCATCGCTGATACAAAGTTCGAGTTCGGTATCGATGAGAACGGCGAAGTTGTACTTGCAGATGAGATGCTCACACCTGACAGCTCACGTTTCTGGCCTGTTGACGGCTATGAGCCCGGACACGGTCAGCCTTCATTCGACAAGCAGTTCGTTCGTGACTACTTAAAGGCTAATCCTGAGTGCGACTACAACCTTCCTCAGGACGTAATCGACAAGACTATTGCAAAGTACCTTGAAGCTTACAAGCTCCTTACAGGTTCAGAACTTAATGTTTGATAGATGATATATTCAAAACGCCGGTCGTTAATTCGACCGGCGCTTTTTATTATCAATCAACATTTATAATCTTTCCAAACAATATACAATTGTGATGCTCTTCACCTTGAGATGTGATTGATATTACGGCTTTTCCTGTGTTGTAACTAAATTTAAGGAAATCGCCCTTTCGTGTCTTTTTTACCAACGTAGCTCCACTCTCCTCGTTAAGAAGATATGTATTGCCGTTTTCAGTAATGCAATAAATATTATCAGTCAAAGGATCGTTTATTATGCTCTTGTATCCAAAACGATCATCCTCAACAGCAAATACTTCTTTTTCAACTCCTGCTTCGTATTTTACGATTTTTTTATCAAGAGCGATCCATAAACTACTGTTATCATCACTTACCGTAAAGCTCTTTATGGCTTCATCCGAATGATATATTTTATCAAGCTGATTCTTTTTATCTTTATACGTCGCGGAAACAATATCATTTTCTTCTTTATAGAACAATTTATTTTCACCATGTGAATACACAGGATCGCTGACTTCTCCAATATTTAAGATATCCATATCGGCATTTAGCCAAAACATCTTCCCATTATCTTTAATAGCCATTCCCTCAAAAGAATCAACATTCGGATAATAAAACGATCCCTCATAACTATGCAGGCATTTTTCCCCTTTTAAATACATAGAAAACTCTCCCGGCGCTATACTCTTACCCCTATCCATAGTTTCGGAATCAAAATAATACAACTCACCTTTCGGCTCTTTGTAGACATAAAATACTATTTTCTTACAATCCGAATCAACTGCGGTATATCCTGTAAAATCCGAAGTATATATATACTTTAGTTTATCCGGTGTCCAGCACATTATTCCGCCTGCGTAATTACTAAAGAATGCCACACTTCTATCATTTGAGATTGCCAAAGTTACATAGTAAAAATCAAGACCGCTATTGATCTTTTGCTCTTCTCCATCAGGTCCCATAATAAACATGCCATCACTTCTTGATACCAACACTGAATTTCCATCAGGTGACGAAGTAATGGAATTATAATTCCTTATACTGCAGTTTTTGATCAGCCTGTACTGCTTTCTCGTGACATCATATGCGCACAATCCTCTTCCAAATTTCGAGCTCTCAGTAGAAGCAATATATACGTAATCTCCTGCATAATTCATTGAAATATCTGAGCATCCCCTATCTATAAGCTCTATCTTCAGATCCGAATTTACAAAATACACATCTTTTTCGTATCTAAATACAGCTACTTTTCCCTCCGGATCCGTTTCTATTTCATAAATATCCGCACCTTTAAACTTATGGTTGATCGCTCCCGCATCATTCGAAAAAACTCCGCCTGCCACAGTTATGTTTTTTCCGGCTATATATTCATTATTTGATCTATTAAAAACAAGATTCCAGACAAATACTACCATCAAAAGTATTATCGCTCCCCCAATTGCAAGTTCAAAAGTATTATTACTTTTCATAGTCCCCTCCAATTTTTTTCATCTTCATAAACAATCTATCAAAAAAATATAAACTGCTAAAGGCCAATCTTTTTTCTCCGATATATCTTACAAAGATAAATAAACCTGCTAAATACCCTCCCTTAAAAAATAAATAAAAGTACCATCACTGCGGTATACTCCCGGTGGTGGTACTTTTCTGTTAGTGTAAAAAAGCCTTCAAAATCAAGTCAATCAACATCTTCGTATGAATAACCATTATCCTTTGAAGAGCGGTTCTTGGACAAAATCTGGATAAGTAGCCTTACGATTCCAATCAAAACCAAATAGCTTCCAACCGTGAGTGATTTCACTGATGTGAGCCTCTGAGGTGTAGCAAGCGAAATGATACCGATGTTCAGGTTTACAACCGCGATAAGTATCATCCAAAAGCTTCCAGCCCTCTTTATTGTCTTTTTATGCTTAATTACGTACTGAACACTGGCTGCCGCCATGGTGAAAAAGACAATTGAAATAAACGCATTGGTCCATCTGGGGATGCGCTCTACATTAGATACGATAAACACCATAAAGCACATTATAATTATGTGAAAGAGCATTCGGCCTCGTTTTATAAACGCCTTCTCATCTCTGGTTCCGGCTTTGAGTATTCTCGAAGCGCTGAATAGTGCGCATGTAAGAGCAACGGCGCCTCCGATCATGTTGTAAATAGCCTTGGGAATTGCAAGGAACACGATTCCGAGAAGTATAAGAAACGCATCAATAAGTCCCTGCTGGGTTTTGAGCGCCTCCATAACTCTTATTTTCTCAAATTCGCGCCACAAAGAACCGAAGAATTTACCAAGAATAATCTTTGTCTTACTCTCCGACTGAGCCGCCGAAAGCAGGATCGTTCCAAAATCATGGAATCCGCCCTTAGATATGTCATACAAAGAAACCGCACCGCCGGCCTTCATTGCATCAAAAATATCTCTCGTAAACGCTTCACGCTGTTCCATCGTGGCGTTTTCTATCCAGTCATCTATAACTCTGTTAAGTGCAGAACTTTCCTCTGTCAGATGCTTTTTTGTAACAAAATGATCACCTGCAACTTTCCATGTCATTCCGGAATGCTGAAGCATTCTCTCGCCGTCACTTGCAACAATCCTGTGCGGAACATCAAGTTCAAACAACATTCCCACAATACTGTAAGTCGGCACTATATGAGTAAGTTTCCATTTTACGTTCGCAAATTTTCTCTGATCAAGAAGCTCCGGACAAATTCCGGGGCCGTCATTACTGTAAACATGTTTGATTCTTGGCTGAACAATATTTGGAAGATGCATAGCGGAATAAACAGCCAGATTTCCGCCCTTTGAATGGCCACCGACGTACACATCGCCGGCGTACTTGGATAAAATGAACCTAAGATAATTCACAGCCTCTTTTTGCGCCATGATCTCTTCAAAACTTATCTTGAAATCCATCCTCCAATCATCGATATCCATGGTCGTTCCACGGAATGATACAAAGAGACTTCCATCCGGAAAATGGATCGTCATCGCCGTGATAAGCATGTCTTTATCCATATCGTTCACGTCCAGATAATCAGAAAGAGTAAGCTCGCCAAATCTCTCGCTCTTTGCCATGTACATGAGCACCCAGTCGAAATCGACTCGTGAGAGTCCCTCCGTCGGATGCGTACTAAAATATATGTCGGCAGCTTTTTTGACCGTAATTTCACCGCCTGTTTGTGAATCAGGAACAATCCCGTTTAAGTCATTGTATATAAGAAGTGAAAATGCGAGGTTGTCCACTTCATTAAAAGGAGCTCTCTCAAAATCAAGATCTCCGCGCCATTTAATATAATTTATAATATTTGCCATAAGCATTTACCCCATATAATTAATATTATTCCTAATATGCGTTTTGTCCAATAAAACATTGTCTGCATTGCTTTAATGTGTTAAAATCGTCAAAGAAAAAACACGAAATAGGAGCATAAAAATAATGAATATTGTTTGTTTAGACCTTGAAGGCGTGCTCGTTCCCGAAATCTGGATCGCATTTGCCGAGGCAAGCGGAATTCCTGAACTTAAGAGAACAACAAGAGACGAGCCCGATTATGATAAGCTTATGAAATGGAGAATCGGAATCCTCAAAGAGCACGGACTTGGACTTAAAGAGATCCAGGACACAATCGCAAAGATCGATCCCCTTCCCGGAGCAAAAGAGTTCCTTGATGAGCTCAGAAAGATTACTCAGGTAATCATCATCAGTGATACATTCACACAGTTCGCAACTCCTCTTATGGAGAAGCTTGGATGGCCCACAATCTTCTGCAATTCTCTTGAAGTTGCAGACAGCGGCGAGATCACAGGCTTTAAGATGAGAATCGAAAACTCAAAGCTCACAACCGTTAAGGCTCTTCAGTCAATCGGCTATGATACCATCGCAAGCGGCGACAGCTACAACGATCTTGGAATGATCCAGGCTTCAAAAGCAGGCTTCCTCTTCCGCTCTACAGATAAGATCAAGGCAGATTATCCTGATCTTCCTGCATTCGAAGAGTACAATGACCTTTTACAAGCGATCAAAAAAGCTCTATAATATAGGAATGTCGCTCGCGGCATGAAATGACGTTTTGAAAGGAAAAGTAATATGAAAGACAACAATTGTCCTTATTGCGCAGGCGGAGAAGCCCTCGCAAAATTTGGAATCAAAATCTGTGACCTCGGTGTAAGCCAGCTGGTTCTCTTCAAGGAGCAGAGCCATCTCGGAAGATGTATCGTGGCATACAAGGATCACGTACATGAAATGGTAGACATTTCAGACGATGAAAGAAATGCGTTCTTTGCAGATGTAAACCGCGCTGCAAAAGCAATCCACGCTGCATTTAATCCCGATAAGGTTAACTACGGAGCATACAGTGACACTCTTTGCCACCTTCATATGCACCTTGTTCCAAAGTACAAGGACGGCTACGAATGGGGCGGCGTATTCGCAATGAATCCTCAGGAGAAATTCCTCACAGACGCTGAATACGACGAGATCATCGCTAAGATCAAAGCTAATCTTTGATAAAAATAGGGCTAAGCACTTATAGGTGCTTAGCCCTTTAAATTACTTAATCTGTTATTTCACCTTCCGGCTCAGCTAAATCAAAGAATTTAACTACCTTAAATTCAGTCTTATCAGGATTCATATCTCTAAACCAGATAATCCCATCTGCGATACATGCACCGCGCCAGTTTCCCCATAAATCAGACATCTTCCATGATGAAAGTGCTGTGAAGAATTCATCCTCGAAGCCTGTATTCTTGGCATATGCAACAAACTCTTCCTTATTTTTGCATAAGTTGTTTTCTTCTTTTGAACCGATAGGATACTGAAGCATATCTCCGATTGTATCCCAATCCTTTGCGATAGCGGCATCAATTACCTTCTGGGCATAAGCCTCAACCTCAGCATTGGAAGCATCTGTAAATACAACATACTTACCTTCCTCATCACTACCCTCAGCAGATGAAGCATCCTCTGCCTCTTCTCCCTCTTCAGATACTTCAGCTTCCGCAGCATCTATCTGTGTATCAGCATCCGCTACTTCTGATGTTACCTCAGTATCAGGCGTTTCTGCCTCACTAGCTGTATCCCCACAAGCAATAGACATAGCGCTAATAGATACGATAGCGCATAATGTTAAAAATTTCTTTTTCATAGCAATTCTCTCCTTAAAAACAAATATACGCTATGTATCATAGCACATCCGTAGAATTATTACTATAATAAGTTAATTTTTAGTTTATCAGTACACTCACACCTCATAATCAAGGCAACTTCTGATCTTTGTGTAAGGTCTCACCTTTGAATCAGCTACGGCAACGTGTTCGGGATGAGTTGCGTAGTTTTTAAGTGCATCCTCATTCTCGAATGTTGAATCAAGCATAAGGTCAGCGTTTGAAGAGGCAAGTCCGTTGATGTTAACCTTAATCTCAACAATTCCGGGAACTTTTCCTTTCAAAGATTCAAGTCCTTCCTTGATTTCCTGCTTTACAGATGCCTTCTCCTCAGCAGAAAGCTCATCTTTAAGTGTCCATAAAATTACATGCTTAACCATTATAATTTCCTCCCCTTATTCCTGTTGTTCGCAAATACAAATTTGTTTAAGAGTGCAAAAAGTGATAAATACACTTCTTTCCAGTTCATTCCTGAACGTTTTTGAAAGGATTTAATTCATTTTTCTAATTATTGTCACGTGTGACAATGCGATTATATCATATCTGAACCATTTTAAACTTACTTAATTACTAACTGGTTATTCAATAGAAGTTCATCAAACATAACATGGTAAAGTGCGCCATCATCAATTCTTGTTATTGTCGTTATTTTATTACCTGCATCTTTTGAAGACGCTCCACAATGATATATCTTTTCATCAGCGGTATTGTAATCTATGGCAATATATCTATCGTGGTATTTTCCTCCGGTAATCTTAAAATCAAGTTTTATACTCGGATAATCACTATTGAAATCCCTTACAAGCGATGCTGTAAGCATATCCTTACTTTTAACATTATCACTGAATATCGTTATATCAACATTCTGCTTTACAGCTCTTAACAACTCCAGTGTCTTAAGGCCAATGTAGTTATCCACAATAAAAACGCTCTTATTTGCCGATTTATAAATTTTGGTATATGCTACATCAGCTTCAATCCTTTGGCCATCAAGTATCAAAAAATGTTTACATGTATCTGGATCAACAAAAATTGACATGACTTTTTTCAAGTCATCCTTTGTTGCCATATTCTTTCTTATATCCTCGATATCATCCGTATTCTTTGTAGTCTGGACTGATAAACTAATTATTTCCTTTACACCAATAAGATCATTATTCTCAACTATATAGTCTTTCATCGCCTTGAATGTTCTTATGAGTGCCTTGGACTGAGCTGCTGCCACATCTCCATCCAAAACTGTCATCAGCATATATATCCCTTGTTCAGTGTATACATTAGGTAGTGCACGACTTTTGGGGCTGATATTTGCGGTCAAATATTTTGACCGCAAATCAACCAACTCTTCCTTTGTCATTTTGAATGTAAAATCTGCATCAAACTTAGCTGTATTATTCTTCACCTGCTGATTCAATGCCTTCGTCGTGTAACCGTAAATCAGCGCCAGATCTGTATCCAGCATAACCTTCTGCCCACGTACAATATAAATCTTATCCTTGATAGTTTTCTGATTAACTACCAATAATTCTTTCGTTTCACTCATTTCTTGTCACCAGTTGACTCCGGCCTTCTTTCCTCAAGCAACATAATGTACGCCATCATTCTTACCAAATATTCAGGAGGGGCACTTATCCCTTGTTCCCACTGCTGAAGAGTCCTTACAGGAATCCCAAATTTTTCAGAAAATTTGCTTTGAGATAATCCTGTTTTCTTTCGTAATTCTTTTATCCTATCAGAAATATTCATAACTATATCTCCAAATCCTCTATACTTTAATAAAGTATATTTTATACTTCATACGTTGTCAACGTATATACTTATCTATATCCACCGCCGAATCACATAAAAAACTGCATATAAAAACAGCAAGAAAAACAAAAGCCGCAGCAAATGTACTAAATACATTCACTACGACTCATTTTATAAACCGTTATAAACTTTGTATCTTATTCTTCATCGGCTTCCACAGACTCCGTATCCGGCTTAGATAACTTTTCTATGAAACCTCCGACAAAAAAAATTATTCCAAAAACAATAGCCTGTAGTACATCGTATATTGTTCCGAACATATGATTATGAATTGTCACATACATAAACAGTAAATACAGCACTACACAAAAAGCAATTAAATATCTCCTGACAACAAGTCTTTTCTTGATTTCAAGATCATTCCTGTATTTACGTCCCAGCAATCCACCGCCATATATAGTTCCGCCCAAGATACTCGGAAAGATAAAGCTTATTACTTTCTCAACTAATCCTTTTCCATCAGAAAAAAGCCAAACAGAAAGTGCTCCAAGAAACAAAAGCGCAATCATTGTCACTGCAACTTTCTTTTTCTCGCCAGCTTTATCAACCAGTTTTTCATACAATACACTTGCTCCCCAACAAACTACACAGAGAATGATTGGGAACAAAAAAGCTCCTATAGTCCTAATTCCAATCATGAAAAATATCGCCCATAACGGTATACAACAAAAACCTATTACAAATACAGTCCGTAAATTTATTTTCCCCATTAATCCTCCTTTTTTCTATTTTCCATAAAGAGCTTCTTTCTCACTCTAATATTTCTCCAAATTTAATCACGATACTTCTCAGGGATATCATCAGTAGGCTCAACAATCTCAGCTTCCGTATTTTCAATATATTCAGCCAAATTCTCTTTATTCTGCGCCTTTTCCATGATAAATTCTTTCTTTATAAGATTGGGATACTTGTCATATAAAAGCGTAACTTCAGCTTCGCCTGTAGCATAACTTGCAAGATCATAGGAATCGAAATGTATGGTAATTCCTTTATCATCTACAAAAAAAGTATAAGAATCTTCATTTAGCATTTCATTCAATTCATCAGCAAATGCTTCTTCTCCTTGATAATCCGTTGATTCTTTATAATGTTGTGGAAAATTTTCTTTTAGCTCCTTGATTATTGCAGCAGAAAACCCTGACGAATCGTCAAGCACCTGATCAAGCCTAATCTTATCCCCGGAAACAGGATCTATATTATATGAGTCTACATAACTATTACAGTGTGCTCCTCCCGAGTAGTTATAGTTGAATAGAGAATACGAAAAAAGTTTCTCATCAACTCTATAAATATATATTGATAACTCATCCTCGTATTCCGTCGGTGCATCTTTTGCCATAGGTCCATACCATGCGATTGTGGCAAGATTCTTATCCTTGAGCTCCTTATTAGTTTTTTTAAAATATTTAGCCATCTTAGGATATTTTTCTTTAAACTCATCACTAAGTATTACCTCAGGATAAGCCCCTTCAGCATATTCTTCTCCATCAATAGGGCATGAAACCTTATGCGTTATAACCGTAATTTCTTTTTTTACATCTTCAGATGCCTCTTCATTAGATTCTTCTTCAGACGCTGCTTCTATAGATGCTTCCAAAGAAATTTTCGAAGAGGCTTCTGAAACAGAATCCTCTTCATCCGCGTTACTCTCTTCCTCTATACTCATGTTATCTGCCACCGTCTTACTTCCTTCAGCACATGAACACAGTATAAATGCAGCAATAATTGTTGTTAAAAAAAGCTTCTTCCTCACTATCAAATTACTCCTAAACTAACTATATAAATCTAATTCAACTTACCAAATTCTGTATCTTCCGGACAAAGCAAGAAGCGCAAACATATACAGACAGTTGTCGTAATATCTTCTCTTGCCCTGTCTAAGCGGTTGGTTCCAGAACCATTCAACCCACTTTGATGCGATCTCGAAATCACTGCCTGCTTCCTTGCTGTATGGAACAGAAAGTGCACTCTGCGCCATTGTTGCGATAAGTCCAACGGGATGAAGAACGGGAATCTCAAGATTTGTTCCGTCAATCTCATAAACACATCTAACCGCTTCAACATCAGTGCCAAAGAACTTCATCATCTTAAGAGGCACAGCAAGCTGTCCTTCATCGGTTCCAAACCACTCCGCATCAAGTCCTATATTTGCCGCAGTTCTGTAAGCATCACTAAAGAATCTTCCGTGAATACTTCCATCCCAAGGCATAGGATCGTTTACGGGAGAACCATCAAAATGTCCATACTCGGGATTAAGTCCTGTAACAGGATGACAGGTCTTTACCAGATACTTTCTGCTCTCCTTAGCTGCAGTCTCCCAGAACTCCTTATCTTCTTCATAAGCCCACTTTGCAAAAAGCTCATAGAAATGAGGCAGATGATACGAAGGATCCGAAAAAGGATGTCCCGGAACAAACAAAACGAGATGATTGTCCCTGTTCCACATAGGCGCACCGGCTCTTCCGTTCTCTCCCTTGTGAACGCAGGCTCTAAGAATCTCTTTTGCCTCCGCTGAATAATTAAAGATTCCTTCTCCGTCGCCCCATCTGTGAGATGCAAAGAAAAGAGCCATCGCATAGAACTCTTCTCCGTCAGGCGCAGGTCCGTCCGAATTTCTCGATCCGTCAACGTTACAGCTCCAAGCAAAATAGCCTTCGTTCTCGCCTTCATTCATCCACATATATGTCTTTGACCACTTCCAGATGCGGTCAAATTCTTCTTTCATATCAAGCTGAACGCACATCATCATACCGTAGGACATACCTTCCGTCCTCGCATCATGATTGCCCGTATCTTCAAGATACCCCATATCATCCCCAACAGGGTGATATATTCTCTCATCTTCCGATCCATAGAAAAAGACATCTACCGCGTCCTTTATCTTCTTCTCGATCTCCGCGTCGCTTTTTCCTATTTCACTGAAAACATTTCTGTACTTTCCTTCTTTATATGCAGCCATAATACCCCTCCTTAATTTCATACAACTCCTATTATAAACAAAAAAGGCAAAAGTGACTTATCATTCTAAATCACTTTTGCCTCAATTTTAAGCGTTCACTTTGGGAAGTGTTGCAAAGCTCTTCTCGAGCTCTTCATCAGTAGGAATATAATCTGACATTTCACCGTCGTTAAACTTCTGATATGCAACCATATCGAAATATCCGGTTCCAGTAAGTCCAAAGAGAATTGTCTTTTCCTCTCCTGTCTCCTTGCACTTAAGAGCTTCATCGATCGCAGCTCTGATAGCGTGGCTACTCTCAGGAGCGGGAAGGATTCCCTCAACTCTTGCGAACTGCTGTGCAGCCTCAAATACAGCTGTCTGCTCAACAGATCTTGCTTCCATCAAGCCATCATGGTAAAGCTGTGAAAGAATCGGGCTCATGCCATGATAACGAAGTCCACCCGCATGATTTGCAGAAGGAATGAAGTTACTTCCAAGAGTGTACATCTTAGCAAGAGGACAAACCATTCCGGTATCGCAGAAATCATAAGCGAATTTACCTCTTGTAAAGCTCGGGCAGCTTGCAGGCTCAATAGCGATGATCTGATAATCTTTTTCACCGCGGAGCTTCTCACCCATGAACGGAGAAATAAGTCCTCCAAGGTTTGATCCGCCGCCGGCACAGCCGATGATAATATCAGGAGTGATGCCGTATTTATCAAGCGCAGCCTTTGCCTCAAGACCGATAACAGTCTGATGAAGAAGTACCTGATTAAGAACGCTTCCAAGAACATATCTGTATCCCTCTGTCTTGGTAGCAACTTCTACCGCCTCAGAGATAGCGCATCCAAGTGAACCTGTTGTTCCGGGATGCTCAGCGTTGATCTTGCGTCCGATCTCTGTATCCATTGAAGGAGAAGGTGTAACGCTTGCTCCATATGTTCTCATTACTTCACGTCTAAAAGGCTTCTGTTCATATGAAACCTTAACCATATATACTTTACAATCAATTCCAAGGTATGCAGATGCCATTGAAAGAGCTGTTCCCCACTGACCTGCACCGGTCTCTGTGGTTACACCCTTAAGCCCCTGCTGCTTAGCATAATATGCCTGAACAATAGCAGAATTGAGCTTGTGGCTTCCGCTTGTATTGTTACCTTCAAATTTGTAGTAGATCTTAGCGGGAGTTCCGAGAGCTTTTTCAAGACAATATGCTCTTACTAAAGGAGCAGGTCTGTACATCTTGTAGAAGCTGCGGATCTCATCCGGAATATCTATATAAGCAGTTGTATCATCAAGTTCCTGCTTAATAAGCTCATCACAAAAAACCGGGCGAAGATCATCAAAACCCATCGGCTGCATTGTAGCCGGATTAAGAAGCGGCGCAGGCTTATTCTTCATATCAGCCCTAACGTTATACCACTGCTTTGGTATCTCATCCTCGCTCAAATAAATTTTATAAGGAATATTATTCTGGTCCATAATCATAGCCCCCTAACTTTCGCAATTTAGTCCATTAAAGCACAAAAAACACTGCAATGTCAACCTCTTGCAGCTTTTATGGGAATAAGCAAATCCTCAGGAATAAAGAGCTTTCCGCAGCCCGTTCCAAGGTCGATATCAGGCTTATTCGCGCCATGAAAATCAGAACCGCCGCTGACCAAAAGATCGTATTTCTTCGCAAGCTCTTTTATCTGGACTTCGTCTCTTCTTTCGTATGTGGAATATATCGCTTCAATTCCTACAAGTCCGGCGTCCTTAAGTCTGCTTACAAGTGCTTCCAGTCTGTCATCACTTAATCTGCAAAGAATAGGATGGGCAAAAACGGGAACGCCTTTTGCCTTCAAAATACTTCTCACGGCATCTTCAGGAGTAATCTTCTCTCTTCCAACATAGTAAGGACAGTGATCTCCTATGTACCTGTCAAAAACTTCGGCTCTGCTGTTCACATATCCCTTTTCCACCATGAACTTGGCAAAGTGTGCTCTTGTAATGACCGTATCCGGAAATTCCTTTTCAAGCTCCTCATAAGAGATCGGAATCCCCGCCTCCTCTGTAAGCTTTTTACACATCTTTATATTTCTGGTAGTCCTGGAATCAATAAACGCGCTCAGACTGTCTACAAAATCTTTATCATGATTATCAATAAAAAGACCTACAATATGCACTTCTCTTCCATCGCTCTCGGTCGATAACTCTATTCCCGGAACCACCTCGAGATCAGGGTATTTCTCCGCCGCATATTGGACAGCCTCATCTATTCCCTCAACCGTATCGTGGTCTGTAAGCGCTATCGCCGCAAGTCCCTTTTCGTGAGCTCTGTCAATCAGTTCCTTTACAGAAAAAGTACCGTCCGAGCAGGTTGAATGTGTATGTAAATCAATGGCTCTCATGCATCTCTCCTCTGTATCATAGTTTTATATATATTACCATAAATCCCCAAAATCGCTTCACAAAAAATATAGCGTGCCATAGATATCTATAACACGCTACACTCTTTTCTAAAACCTATTACATTGTCATGCATTGGAAAGCTGTTCTTTATCAACTCCTCTTTTAGCAAATTCACGCTTAAGCTGATAAAATACAACTACTGTAAGTACCGCACATATTCCCACTTCAATAATATTTCCTAAAAAACTTTCATCATGTACTGTATTATCTAAAACAAAACTTGCTTCCGGATTGACAAAACATCCCCAAAAATATGCAGCAAAATCAATTAAACCATGCAAAATTGCGCACACCCAAAAATTATCGGTAATATAATATATGCATGAAAATGAAAAACCAATCATAGTAGCATAGCATACCTGCGCAATAGTTGAAATCAATATGTCAGGATTGCCAATCAAATTCATAAAATGCAACAAACCAAACACGAATGATGAAATAAATGCCGCCTTTACTATTCCTCTTTGGCTCTCTCCATACTTAAATCTAAATGCATTAAAAAATGCACCTCTGCAAAGCATTTCTTCAAAGAATCCCACTCCCATTGTAGCAACAAATACAAAGACTATTCTTGGGATTGCTTGTATAACAGTCATTTCAAGTTTCACATATTTTTCAACCAGATCAAGGATCACATATGCATGCATGGTTATACCTGTAACAAAAATCCCTTTTAAAAGATTTTTTGTCTTGAACCTAAAATCAAGTCCACACCACTTAGCCATAAGGACACTTCCCAATATAGCAAGAAAATAGCGATTGAACATTTGTAATATATCGCGTGATGACTCAGCTTTAAAAAATACAGATATCAATGTTCCAATAAATATACTCATTATCAGCATGATGATTCCAACCAATAAGCCGGATCTAAATTTTTTATTATTCATCCAAGTCCCCTCTCTATGATCAAGCACATAATTTTTCTGTTTTCTTATCAACTCCTCTTCTATCAAATTCACGGTTAAGCTCGACAACTGCGGCTATTAACACCGGAAGTTGTAACAGCACTACTAAAACACCCGTCATAATAGATATATCTTCTGCTGCCGGAGTTGCAAAGCATTCCCAAACGAAAGCTGTAAAATCAAAAATACCATGAATCATAATTCCAACCCATAAATTGTCGGTAATATAATATATTGCTGCAAAAACACATCCGATCATTGCTGAATAAAAAACCTGTGAAATCGTTGCAACAACAGGTTGCCACAACAGATTTCCCATATGCCATAAACCGAATAAAATAGATGAACAAATAATAGCTTTTACAATTCCTTTTTTGCTCTCTCCAAACTTAAATCTAAAAGCATTGAATAATCCGCCTCGCATAAGCATTTCTTCAAAAAATCCAGTGCCCATTTCATATATAAACATAAATAATACTGTCGGAAGAGCCTGTATAAACGTTCTTTCAAATTCTGAAGGAGCTTTGATAAACATATTAACTATTGCAAGCAGAATAAACATTATAACTGTTCCAATTATCCGTCTTAGATTGCTCTTTTTCTTAAAACTAAAATCGAGCCCACAAAATTTGGTCAACATGATATATCCAAATATAGCCAACGAATATCTTACTATTGCTATAATAATTTTATCTGCAAATGCATTTTCCATTAGACTTGGAGCTAATGTATAAACCAGCCTGGGCACAACACCAAAATCAAACACTAAAAACATAATGATTGTGATTACCAGCGCCGCTATGAATTTTTTATTTTTCATCTAAGTTTGCCCCATTTTCTTTCAGGAAACATCGATCTTTTTGTCACTACCAGCGCAAATATTCCTATTATCGTAAACAAAAATCCTTTTAATATATTTTTTATCATTTAAATTTTCACCCCTTCTCATATCTCTCTATACATTTTTCAAGCTTTGAATCTCTTATAAGGAAAAGACCTATCGCAAACGTAATAACTGTAATAGCAAATCCCTTAAGAATAATAGCCTCAGGTCCAAGCCACTCTACTATACAATTATTCAATCCGCCAAGTCCTATATTTCTAAAAATAAGGTAATAATTCATGATTGCAAGATCAAAAATCGCATGAAGCACTGCACATAACCAGATATTTCCACAACGAATATAAATTGCATTAATTAAGAAACCTATTCCGATAGCATATAAAACCTGTGCATATATAGGGGCTGGATTTACACCTTCATGAAGGTTCGTAAGATGAATCGCTCCAAATGCAAGAGAAGACATGGTCATCGCTGTAATAATTCCAGCCTTTGTGTTTCCAATTGCAGATCTGAAAAAGTTAAAAAGAACTCCTCTTGTTAAAAACTCCTCTCCACATCCTGCTCCGATAAAAATTGCAATCACAAAAAGTATGATTTCTTTAGTCTCCATAAGTGGCGTTCCAAAATCCATTATTGCTTTGATCATGTAGTATATTAAATAAAAAGCTGTTATTGCAACGAAAGCTCCGCCTGCAACAATACCTTCTCCACAACTCTTTAAGCTGAAACGCAATGAATCTTTCAACCCAAATGCAAGCGAAAATGCTATACAAGTCACTACTGTCAACGTTGAATGAAGCATGTAATCAACCACATCATTGCCTGTTATTATATGAGGATCAATAAAAAGTACCTCTGCAAAATAAACAACTATAAACAATACAATTCCTATCCAATACTTTGCTTTCTTCATTTGTCTTCCTCCTTATAGTTTTTGTCCATTCACGGTAACATCTCCATCATTGGTATTCACAGTAATTTTATTTTGATCAACTTCTTCGGGCGTATTGATGGTCACATCTCCATAATTTGAAATATCCGCCCTAAAGCTTGTAAACGTTGCTCCATTCATATTTATGTCACCCTCTTTAAGGGTAAAGATCATATTCTCACCTTGAACGTCTGTCACTTTAACGTCGCCATCATCTAAAATAATGTCCATATTGCTAAGCACCGTTCCCTTAGGTACTATCACTTTCGATGTAAAAGAATCCTCTTTAGTATTTATCCTTACAGAAAATGTCTTCTTCGGAATTAATTGAGTGATATTAAGGACTCCATTTTCAAGTGTTACACTTGGCATCTCCTCGTCAGAAAATCTTGAAATAACTTCCAGCTTATCTCCATATTCAAATTCCAGACGTCCGTACTCCATATTGACCTTAACTTCTTTTATCTCAGCATCGCCAAACTTCTTTTCATCTGTTCTAAATTTGCCATTACTGGAATTGACATATTCAACTTCCGGAATATGTTTCATACCAACAGAAATTCCCACAGCAATCCCCACAAAGATCAAAGCCGAAATAACAGCAATAATTGGCATTGAATAATTTTTCATAACTACTCTCCTCTCTTTCTATTTAGAACGTATCTCTCTTTCTGAAAATGTTTGCACCGATCAATGAATATACAGCAAACAAAATAATTCCTACACATAACACTTCAATATACGGACAGTCGCCTCCACTCATTGCTATTCCTTTTGTCAGAGCTACAACCTGAAATGTATTGGGAGACACTGCCTCAAATACAGGTCTCAATGCAGGAATAGCTTCGGCAGCACGCCCTGCAAGCGCATTTATGATCATGCAATGCATTCCTCCGGAAAACATGATTGCTGTAACAATGGGTGCAACCATTCCTCTTGCCAGCTCATAGATAGCCATGAATCCGACTCCAAAACCTGTGAGTAAAAGAACCTGAATCATAAAAAATAGAATCGCGTTAAATACGTTAAACCCTGCAAAAGCAGCGGGATCATTTATTAGTCCGATAGCAATGGAAAAAACTGCAATAAAGAGAATGATAACTGAATAAAGCGCAATAGCGGGAATCTTGGCAAAAAACACATTTCTTTTTTTCTCTTTGGAAGTCTCAAGATTCTTAAGAAATCCGCTCTTTCTCTCTTCATCGCTATACACTGCCGAAAAGATTCCGACCATTGAAAGTGAAAAACTTACTGCTATTTCATCAACCAATCCTACGAAGTCTCCTCCGACAAAGAATCCAATCATAAAGAGCATTGCAAATGTAATGACTGATGTGATATACAATGCCTTAGTTTTAAATAGTCTGGTTATATTCATATCTATAAGATTTAACATGCTTTTCTTCCTTTCCTTACAACATCAAGATAAAACTCTTCAAGTGAATCCGAATCTCCCGAGCATCTTTCTCTGAGCTCCTCATTTGTTATCTCCATAATGAGTTCGCCGCCTGAGATTATGCCAAATACATTTGCGACCTTCTGAAGCTCACCAAGAATATGGCTTGATATCATAATGGTCATATTTCTCTCTTCTTTAAGTCTTAAGATAAGCTCTCTTACTTCGATGATTCCCTGTGGATCAAGACCGTTTATCGGCTCGTCCAGGATAAGGATCTCAGGATCTCCGAGGAGCGCTAAGGCAATTCCAAGCCTCTGCTTCATACCAAGTGAAAACTTACCGGCTTTCTTATTACCTGCTCCCGAAAGTCCTACAAAATCGAGTAGCTCAAGTATTTCCTTTTTGTCGTATACGCCAAGCGCCTTAGCCTTTAGCATCATATTGTCGAAGGCATCCAGATGCCCGTAGATTCCGGGGCTCTCGATGAGATTTCCAATTTTCTTCGTGCCCTGCGTTTCATCTATCAAAATCTCGCCGCTCGTAGGATTGGCAAAACCGATTATCATCTTCATAAGTGTTGTCTTTCCGGCACCGTTTGGACCGATAAGACCATAAATATCACCTTTTTCCAAATGTACATTCATATTTTTTACAGCTTCAAAAGATCTGTAGCGTTTGTTCAAATTCTTTGTTTCCAAGTAATAAGCCATTTCATCCCTCTTTTCTATTTAATACTTCTTCTATACTCCATTTATAATAGTACTACTGATATAGTACTATTGTCGTACTACTACTGTCATAGTATTTATACTACGTCAGACAAAGTATGTCAACCCAATTTGGAAAAAAAGTAAAAAAAAAGAAAGCAGCTCACTAATTCTGCTTTCTTAAACATCATTTATTTACGCATAATATGTCAGATTGCTCCGATGATTATATCGGCAAGTCCGTCGTGATCGTTGTCATCTACGGTGATCATATTGCTCACTTTTTTCACTTCATCCGTGGCGTTAAGCATAGCCACACTGATACCTGCTGCCTTCAGCATCGAAATATCATTTTCCTGATCTCCTGCAGCATAGGTATTCTCTATCGGCACGCTGAGAATATCCGCAAGCCTCTTTACCGCGCTTCCTTTTCCCGCATCCTTCGGGAATATCTCAAGGTAATAAGGGTTGGAATACAAAAGCGTAAGCCTGTCGCCCACTACCTCTTTAAGCGCTTTTCGGAAATTCTCCTGTTTCTCCTTATCGTGGAGTTCAATCGCGATCATCTTAGGTGGTGGTGCTGTCAGCTCTTTTGCCACATCATCCGTAATAAGGACGGGCGTCTTTATCACCCTTCTGTAGTAATCCAAGCACTCGCTGTTCATTGAGCTTACTATGTGCGTGTCATTGTAAGTATGGCAGTGAATATCATACTCTTTTGCCATATCCATGATAACAGAAACAAGCTCAAGCGGAACTCCGGTCTTAAATACGTACTTCTCCTCATCAACACTGTAAATTTCCGCGCCGTTACATCCACATAAAAAACTGCCCCGGAAGTTTAGTCCCAGTCCGCGATAGACAGCTTTCGCACTGTCTATCGCCCTGCCGGTATTTATACAAAAGTAGTTGCCGGCATCTGTAAACTTCTTCAGGGCATTCATAGTCCTTGGTGAAATTTCTTTTTCAGTTGTAAGAAGAGTGCCATCTAGGTCAAAGAAAAAAATCTTTCTGTCCGTTCTCTCCACTAAAAACTCCTTACTTCTTATGCTTCAACGATCAAATATCTTCCGTCGCCTATATCAAAGACTTCATTAGCCTCAAGTACATTGCTTCCTTCAGTGTCGACACCCGACTCTTCAAAATACTCTTCAACTTCGTCAGGGCTGTCAACAACAACTGCCATCGAATCCTCAAGAAAAGCCTCAGCTTCTTCCATGTTCTCAGCTACATCTTCAGGAAAAAGCTGCCCCTGGTTCTCCAAAAAACATCTCAATACTGCTTCATCATACTCATGCATACAAAAACCTCCAATTACAACAAATCTTTCCTTTTCATTTCTTTGTAGAGCCTTGCCACAGGCAAACCTACGACATTGTAATAATCACCCTTAATTCCGCTGATATAGCGTGCAAATAAGCCTTGTACCCCATAGGCTCCCGCTTTGTCGTCAGGTTCGTTTGTTGCAACATAAGCGTCAATTTCTTCGTCGGTCATATTCACGACATCCACATTAGTCTCTTCGCAAAACGTGACGTGATCTTCTTTTCCGTCTTTCCTGTAAAACAAAGTTACCCCTGTGTATACCTGATGTGTATTACCTTGAAGCTGCCCTATCATATTTCTCGCATCTTTTTTATCGAAAGGCTTTCCAAGCACTTTCTGATTATATGATACGACTGTGTCAGCGCCTATTACAACCACGTCTTCCGTTAAAATTTTATGAAAAATCTCTGAAGCTTTTTGGAATGATAGCTCCATTACAATTTTATCGGGTTCCTTTGAGCCGGTGACCTCCTCACCTTCGGGAATAAGGATATCGTAATTACTTATAACCTTTCCCAACAGCTCCTTGCGTCTGGGTGACCCCGATGCCAGTACATATCTCATCTTATTACCTCGTGTTGCTCCTTTACAATAGTACATTTTTCACTTTTTTATGCCTTGATATTCGGATTTGTCTCAGGAATAAAGATCCTTGTGTTCCGATCATTAAATGTTCTCGCCTCTTCATATGCCTCATCGCACAGGATTTTCTGCGAGTTTATCTTCTCCTCATCCTCTGAAATAACAGGTTTTACGTACTCTCCCTTGTCATTCATGATGTGAGCTTTTTCTGTATCGCGAAGCTCAAGGTCAAGTATGTGCCATACTTTCTTTTTAAGCTCATCATTCTCAATGGGGAAAAGAATCTCCACACGCCTCTCAAGGTTTCTCGGCATCCAGTCCGCACTACTTGCGTAGATTTCCCTGTTACCTCCGTTCTCAAAACAGAATATCCTGCTGTGCTCAAGGAAATTACCGACAATAGACCTCACTGTGATATTCTCGGAAACATCCTTTATTCCTGTCTTTAAGCAGCATATACCTCTTACTATGAGGTCGATCTTAACTCCCGCACAGCTTGCAAGATAAAGCTCCGTAATAACCTCTTTGTGGCATATCGCATTCATCTTTGCAACGATCCTTGCAGGTTCATTCTTAAGAGCATGCTCTTTTTCCCTTCTGATAAGGTCAATGATCCTGTCCTTGAGCCACAAAGGCGCAAGAGAGAGTTTATTCCAGCCAAGCGGCTCGGAATATCCCGAAAGCATATTGAACACGGCTGTCGCATCCTCACCAAATGCAGGTGCACAGGTGAAAATACCTATATCGGTATATTGCTTCGCCGTCGAATCGTTATAGTTTCCTGTCGCAAGATGAACGTATCTCTTTATGCCGTCCTCTTCTTTTCGAACGACGAGAGTTATCTTACAGTGCGTCTTAAGACCTACTAGACCGTATATAACATGGCAGCCCGCTTTCTCAAGCATCTTTGCCCATACGATGTTGTTCTCTTCGTCAAACCTGGCCTTAAGCTCAACAAGAACCGTTACCTGTTTGCCGTTATCTGCTGCCTTTGCGAGTGCTGCGATAATGGGCGAATTACCACTTACTCTGTAAAGAGTCTGCTTTATCGCAAGTACTCCCGGATCGACTGCTGCCTCCTCGACAAACTTAACGACGTTCTCAAAAGTCTGGTAGGGATGATGCATCAGCACATCACCTTTGCTTATAACATGGAAAATATTTTTTTCACCGATAAAAGCAGGTACTGCGCTCGGCGGCTTATATCCATGCTCTTTGAGATGATCGAATCCCTCAATCTTATAAAGCTTCATAAGGAAAGTAAGATCGAGCGGTCCGTTTACACTAAATATCTCATTGTCTTCAACATCAAGCTTTTCTGCTATCAGCTTAAGGAGCTTCTCATCCATGCCGGTGGAAACTTCAAGTCTGATCGCCTGTCCCCACTGACGCTTTTTGATCTGCTTCTCAATCTCTTTAAGAAGATCCTCCGCCTCATCCTCATCGATTGAAAGGTCGGCGTTTCTCTCTACTCTGTACGGTGCACTTGCAATTACGTCGTAGTTAAGATAAAGCTTATCGACGTTATGCATTATGAGATTTTCAAGGAATATATACTTCCCGTATTTGTTCTCTTCGCTTCCCGGAATATGAAGGAGTCTCGGAAGGACGTCGGGAACCTGAACGGTCGCAAAATCAACGTCATCATTTCCCTCCTTCTTCTTAAGGAGCGCACCGATATTAAGTGTCTTATTTCTTATAAGCGGAAACGGTCTGGACGTATCAACCGCCATTGGTGTGAGAACAGGAAAGACAACTTCATCGAAGTATCTCTCCGCAAAATCAAGCTCTTTTCCCCCGAGCTCAGCTATATCACAGATATTGATCCCGTTCTCTTCCAGAAGCGGCAACAGTCTGTCGTTGTAAACCGCATATTGATTCTCTGTAAAATCGTGGAGCTTTTTAAGAACAGCCTGAAGTTGTTTAGATGCCGTCATTCCCGCGATATCAGGCTTTTTATACCCCGCATTTATCATGTCCTTAAGAGACGCAACGCGGACCATAAAAAACTCATCAAGATTGCTCGCAGAAATGCTCAGAAACTTAACTCTCTCCAAAAGAGGATTTGCCTCATCCTCAGCTTCGGAAAGCACTCTTTCGTTAAACTGAATCCAGCTAAGTTCCCTGTTTGTATAATATTTGGAGCTCTCTACATTTACGCCCGTTTTAACTGAAGTTTTGTCCTTTGTCATAATACCCCTCTCATATCTATAACAACATCTTCTTCTGCCTTATAACAGGTTTTACGCCGAACACTTCTTCAAAAAATTCCGCTCTGTTTGTAAAAAGACCTTTTTCAAGCGTTATATCAGCCGTCGTATCGACATTTATTACAAGTTCACGCTCTTGGAGCTGGGCGGTTACGTCCTTAAACTTCTGCTTATGCGTTCTGTCAAGTCCGTTTGCAGCTCTGATTATCGCTGTAAGCTTGGCTATTGTAAGGTAATCTTCCCTCGAGAGTCCGTCAAAGAATCTGCAATCACTGCTGTAGTACTCAAACTTCTCGTGATTAAACCTTACAACGTTTGCAACGATAGCTCTCTCTACGTGAGAAAGACCGATGATCTCCGTCGACATTATTATGTTGTACGAGCAGTCCCCCAGATATACAAGGCTTATATATTTGCCGCAGTCATGAAGTATCGTCGCGATCTGTAAAAGAAGTCTCTCCCTGTCTTTTAGACCGTGCAATTTCTTTGTGCTGTCAAATATAGTAAGAGCGATCTTCTGAAGAGTCTCTCTTCTTGATCTGCTGCCCATGTATCTCTTTGAGATATTCTGTGCGCACGCGATAATATCCTGCTCAAAATCGTGCGGCGATTTTATATAATTCTTTTTCTCAGCATATTCATATGCTATTCCGTCGCAAAGAGTAATTCCGGGTGCCCAGAGGTTCTCTGCCTTTGTAACATCAAGGATGCACTTAACAAGTACTCCCGCAACATGGAAAAGAGGAACGTTCTCCTCCGGGATATTCAGCTTTTTTGCCACCTCGAGATCACTCTTTTTATAAGCCTTCTTAAAGAACTTTCTATACTCTTCAGATGTGGCGTATCCCTCTCTCTCCGTTCCAAGCCCCACCTTCTGAAGCACGGGAGAAACGTAGTCATCGATAATGATCAGGTTCTCGACTTTTTTGTCCTTGAGATGCATCTTACTAAATACTGAGAGCCTTGAATTTATAAGCTCAGTAACAAGCTCCGCGTATTTAAGTCTTGAAGCATGCACCTGCTCCATCGTTGTGTGAAGACGAAGAACACCCGTCATTAGATTCTGAGTGACTACAAGTGTATCTTTTTCAAAAAGAGATATCTGTATACTTCCGCCTCCGATATCCGCTATCGCAGTCGGCTTGGAGATAATCTCTTCAAACTGGTCGTATTTAAGAGCAATAGACTTATAGTCTATAAAACGCTGCTCCGAGTTACTAAGGACATCAATATGTATACCCGTTCTGTTCTCTATAAGATCACGAACGATAGCAATATCCTTGGTCTCTCTGATAGCACTCGTACCATAAGCCTGATAATGAGTTACACCGTACTCCTTCATTATCTTCTTGTACTCGGACAGAATACGTATCATCTCATCTACGTGATAACTCGATATTCTTCCGGTCGCATAGGTTTCGCTTCCTATGTCCATTCGATGCCTGACGTGATCAAGTTCTCTTACGCCGTTCTTCATTGACAGCTCAAAGATCTTTAGCGACATTTCATATGATCCGACATCGATTGCAGCAAATACTTCACTCGTCATAAGTTAAACCCCTCATAGTTTAATTCTGCCAAATAATCAGTAATTACCGAGTATTCTAAGCATTTTCGCTTCCTCGCGAAGTCCGCGAAGCGCGTTCTTAACTGCACTGTCTCCAAGATTTCCATCGAAATCTATAAAGAATCTGTATTCCCAATTTCTGTCCTCGATAGGTCTTGATTCTATCTTGGTCATATTGAGATTGTTATATATAAAATGTGACATGATGTGATAAAGAGAGCCTGCCTCATGTGGAATTTCCATGCATAAGCTGATCTTTTTCGCATCTTTCAAAAATACTTTCTGATTTGTTACTATGATAAATCTGGTCGAATTTGAATCCGCCTGATTTATTCCCTCTTTTATTATCTCAAGTCCGTAAACCTCAGCTGCCCCCGCACCTGCTATCGCAGCCTGAGACTTATCTTTTTCCTTAGAAACTTTCTCTGCCGCAAACGCATTGTTCTTCATACCGATCTGCTGAATACCGCTGTTCTCTGATAAGAACTTTGCACTCTGCATAAGCGCCTGCGGATGAGCATATACCGTTTTTATATCTTCAAGCTTCGCTCCGGGCACGCCCAAAAGACAATGCTTAATTTCAATTATCTGTTCTCCGACAATATAGTGTTCGTACTCTGCAAGAAGATCGTATATCTCGCTCACGATTCCCGCCGTCGAATTTTCTATAGGAAGAACCGCATAGTCAACGCTTCCCTCTTCCAAAAGAGCCATCGCATCCCTGAATGTCTCAACCGCCGTGCTGTTTACGTCGTTCCCAAAAAACTTCTTCATTGCCTCTTCGGAATAAGAGCCGGCAGCTCCCTGAAAACACACTCTTGAGTTCTTTTTATCTATACTGTCTTTTTGAATAAAAGGAAGATTACCCGAAGCACCTTTCTCTGCAAGTTTCTGATACTGAAGTTTCCTACTCATAGACATGAGCTGTGAAAAAAGCTCTTCTATACCCGTCCTGTTAAAATCAGAATGAGCAAGTGCCTTAACTGCCTTAAGCTTCTCATCTTCTCTCTCTTTGTCGAAAACTTTTTTTCCAACAGATATTTTATAATCAGCAACCTTTGATGCTACGTCCATTCTCTTTTCATAAAGTTCAACTATCTGCCTGTCTATAACATCAATCTCGCTTCGTAAATCTTTCAGATCCATAAATTCGCGTATTCCTCCCGATATTAAATCTAATTGAATTTTAGACCAAATGCTTCTTGATAGCAAGAAATAACACGCCTATAATAATTATAACGGAAACATTGAAAGAGGTAGACAGATGACTAAACGAACTGCGGTTACATTCGCAATCATCACTCTTATCATAGCTTTTATCGTTGCTGCCCACATCAAGGAACAGCAAATAACTATGTTCCCTTCAGATCATGGCAACACGGCAGGCAATCTTCACAATTCAGGTCTTGTCTTTGAAATGGATGGCAAGGTCTATTTTGCCAATCCCGCCGACAGCAATTGTCTTTATTCCATGGATCCCAACGAAACCAATCAAAAAAGAATAACCAGTATGGGCGTTAAATATATAAACGGCGCAAACGGTCTTTTGTATTTCTACATGGACTCAACAAAAAAATCTGACAAGATCTCAGGTCTTGGTACCGTCACAAATCAGTACGGCATCTACAGATGCAAGGCAAACGGCAGAAACCAGACCTGCCTTTTAAGAGACCTGTGCGGTGAGGTCCAGCTCTGCGGAGAATACCTTTATTATCAGGTTAATACGGGTAACGGCTCACTTGAAAAGATAAGAGTCGACCAGACAAACCGCTCCAAGGTTGCGGATGAAAAGATATCTCCTGTTTGCTACAGTAACGGCACCATCTACTTTACCGGTGTAACTGCAGACCACAATATTCACACTTTGCAGCCGTCAGCCGGTGATGCTATCTCTACTATTCTTGAAGGCAACTACTTCTATCCCGTTGTTCAGGGAGATTATATATACTATATGAACGGTGATGACAATTACAGTCTCTGGCGCGCGAATCTTGCAAGCGGCGATAAGCAGCTTGTAGTCGGCGAAAGAATTGATTGCTTTACCATGAACGACAACTATATTTATTACGCATTTTCCGATCCGAATGTTCCTGCTCTCAAGAGATGTAACCTTGACGGAACAGACACGATGACCTTATATGACGGAGTTGTAAACAGCATAAATCTTTCATCAAAATATGTATATTTTAAGGTTTACGGATTGGATGATGTGATGTATCATATGCCATTGAATGGAATGTCACCTGCTTCGATCTTCGTAAGCAATTATTGATCCATTCACGGTGATTTTTAGTGATTTAGTTATTTTTGAGGAGACGGTATGAATAATATGCGACACATGATGAACCCCCTCGATTTCAGTGTTTCTGAATTGGAGGACCTTTTCGATGTAGCCAATGACATTGAGAACAATATGGAAGCCTACGCTCACAAGTGCGACGGAAAGCTTCTGGCTACATGTTTCTATGAACCAAGTACAAGAACAAGATTAAGTTTTGAGACAGCGATGTTAAGACTCGGAGGCAAGTGCCTTGGCTTTGCCGATGCAAGTAATTCTTCCGCAGCAAAAGGCGAAAGTGTTGCCGATACAATTCGTGTTATTTCTTGTTTTGCAGATATATGTGCCATGCGTCACCCAAAGGAAGGCGCTCCCATGGTAGCAGCTGCCAATTCTTCTATCCCTGTCATCAACGCCGGTGACGGAGGACATCAGCATCCTACTCAGACACTTACCGATCTTCTTACTATCAGATCTTTACATGGTAAATTAGGTGATTTCACTATTGGTCTTTGCGGCGACCTTAAATTCGGTCGAACAGTCCACTCTTTGATAAATGCTCTGACAAGATATGAAGGAATCAATTTCATCTTCGTTTCTCCCAAGGAACTTCGTGTTCCTGATTACATAACAGAAATGCTCAACGCAAAGGGCATCGCATATGAAGAAGTTATAAAGCTTGAAGAAGTTATGCCAAAGCTTGATTTCCTCTACATGACACGTGTTCAGAAAGAACGTTTCTTCAACGAGGAAGACTACATAAGACTCCGTAACTTCTACATTCTCGATGAAGCTAAGATGACTCTTGCAAAAGAGAAAATGCATATTCTCCATCCACTTCCGAGAGTAAACGAGATTGCAGTCGAAATCGACAAAGATCCAAGAGCCGCATATTTCAAGCAGGTTCAGTACGGACTTTATGTAAGAATGGCTCTTATCCTGACGCTTCTTAATATGACAGACGCTCACATGAACGAAGGTCTGCTCAAGTAATTTTTTGTAAAAAAGAAAGAGGTCATATATGTTAAATATCGGAAAAATTGAAGAAGGTTTTGTTCTTGATCATATCCAGGCCGGAAAAGGCATGCAGATATATAATCATTTAGGGCTCAATAAGCTCGATTCTACCGTTGCTATAATAAAGAATGCCAAGAGTAAAGTTATGGGCAAAAAAGACATCTTAAAGGTCGAATGTGACATAGATACGCTCAACCTGGACATCCTTGCATTTATCGATCACAACATCACGGTAAATGTAATTAAGGCAGGCGAGATCATCGAAAAGCGTGCTCTCGTTCTTCCCAAGGAGATCACAAACGTTATCCGCTGTCACAACCCAAGATGTATCTCATCTATCGAGCAGGGACTTCCTCAGGTCTTCTATCTCGCAGATGAAAAGAACGAAGTATACCGCTGCAAATACTGTGATGAGAAGTACACAGAGGGCGACGCTTCAAAGAACTGATTCTTTTGCTTAAAAATAATAAATGCTCCTCAGCTATGCCGGGGAGCATTTATCTATGTATGAAAAGAGCCTTGAGAAATTATTCATTTCTCAAGGCCACCTCTTCATTTGGGGTTTGTCTGTTGTATTTGTTTATAATTTCAATTTATCAATATCCGAATTCCTGTGCCCAGTACCAGTTTCCATCGGGAGTCTGATAAACTGCGATACCTACAGTCTTATATCCACCATCCATAATGTTTGCTGCGTGTGTAGGTGAATTCATCCAAGCATCGTAAACGCTATCAGCTGATGCATACAACTTGGCAAGATTCTCACCATACTGAACATTAGCATCAACAGTATAGAACGGTGATCCGTTCGGTCTTGTGTGTGAAAATGAAGTTGTAATCTCATTTGCTCTAACCTGAGCTGCTGTTGTAAGAGCATCACTCCAAACAAGTGCAGCAAGTCCCTGAGCTGTTCTCTGCTGATTTATGAGGTTAAATACACCGGCGCAAGCATCGATAGCTGCCTGGCTTGATGAAGCTGATCCTGCAAGAGCAATTGCTCCATCATCAATGTAAGTTTCTCCGACGCCCTCATCAGCACCTCTTGTAGCAGCCTGACCATCAAGTGCCCCCTCTTTGGTCGATCCACATGCTACAAAAGTGAAAGCAAGTACACATGAAAACATAACAGCGAAAAGTTTTTTTAAATTTCTCATATCCATCTCTCCTGCATAAGCAAAATATTAGGTACAACATAACCCTCTCATTACCTTAAATATACTTTAAAGCAATTCTATTTATCGTTCAATATAGTTAATCACATTTTTTGGGTTAAAAATATCTATTATTTCACTTAAATAAGTTGTCCGTTGAAATTTTTTTACCTAAATTTCGATACAATTCTCCAAACACTCATACTTACTGGATTTATAAAAATCACTTTTTGCCCTGTTGATTCGAATGTATGTTCGGTGTATAGTATTGTTGTAATAAAAAAATCAGGATTTATCTCCACTATATCGTTTAAGAGGTTATCTTTGAACAATATATCGTTAAATTATGAAAATTACATATTCCATATAGATGTAAACTCAGCTTTTCTCTCATGGTCAGCGCTCAAGCAGCTGCAGGAAGCCCCCGGATCCGTGGATCTTAGGACTATTCCTTCTGCTGTAGGCGGCGATGTAAAAACACGTCACGGAATAATTACCGCCAAATCAATCCCTGCAAAGAAATACGGGATTGTCACAGGAGAGCCTGTTGTCAAGGCATTGCAGAAATGTCCCAAGCTTGTTCTGGTTCGATCGGATTTTGCCACGTACAGAAAATACTCTCACGCTTTTATCGAAATATTGAACAAGTATTCTCCGTGCGTACAGCAGGTCTCTATAGATGAAGCTTACCTTGATATGACAGGTACCGAAGCTCTATATGGTGATCTTGCAACGCCGGAACTTCCTTTTCCTATATGTGTAGCGGAAAAGATAAAAAACGAGATCCGCGATACTCTTGGTTTTACCGTCAATGTGGGGATATCCGACAACAAACTTCTTGCTAAGATGGCAAGCGACTTTACCAAACCTGACAGAATACATACTCTTTTCCCCGATGAAATAGAAAAGAAAATGTGGTGTCTTCCTATCGGTGACTTATACGGATGTGGCAAGGCGACAGCCGAAAGGCTTATGAACATCGGAATCAGGACTATCGGAGATGCGGCAAATGCCGATTCTGTAATGCTGGCTCATATACTTGGCGAAAATATCGGAAGCTATATCTATTACAGTGCAAACGGCTACGGAAGTACGACTGTTTCGGGTGAATACGAGGAAGCAAAGAGCTATTCCAACGAGACCACGCTTTCATCTGATCTTACATCAGATAATTATGATAAGGATATTATCCCTGTTTTAAAACATTTGTCAGAAAGTGTATCAAGGCGTCTTCGCCGCGACGGCGTATTTGGTCGAACCGTTACTGTTTCCGTAAAGACAACAGACTTTAAGCGCCATTCATGCCAGATGCAGCTTGAGAACTCCATCGACGATGCAGACAAACTGTTTGCCTATTCCAAGGAACTCGCAGATAAGATGCTTCTTGGAGCAGAGGGGTTATTTGTAAAAGGTGAAAGTGTCAGACTTGTCGGCGTTGGATTAAGTAAGCTCGACGACGGCTCCTACAGACAGCTTTCGCTATTCGATGATTCATTTAAACAAAGCGACGAGCGAAGTAAACGGCTCAACAAAATGGCTGACGAGATCAATCTCAAATTCGGAAATGATGCAATAAAAAAGGGCTGCAATAAGTAGGATTCATCTACTCATTGCAGCTTTCATATCTTCGGGAAGCTCTGCATCAAAAGAGAGTTTCTCACCTGTTATGGGCTGTTCAAATTCAAGGTGGCAGGCATGAAGCGCCGCTCTTGTGAGCCCTTTATTGTCTTCTATTTCTTTTCCGTAAAGATTATCTCCAAGAAGCGGATGTCCAAGATATGACATGTGAACTCTGATCTGGTGAGTTCTGCCTGTATCAAGCTTTAATCTGACTAAAGAAAAGTCTTTGAATTCTTTTTCTACTATATAATGGGTAACGGCTTTTTTTCCGTCGCTCCTTACTTCTCTTATCATCCTCTGCCCCGGAATTCTCTCTATTGGCGCATCAACCGTTCCCTTTTTATCTTTGAAGATCCCGCTACACAACGCAAGATACTCTTTTCTCCGCGACATGTTCTCATTCTTATGAGAAAGAATCGACGCGCTGTGTCTGTTCTTTGCAAAGATGATAAGTCCCGACGTCTCCCTGTCGAGCCTTCCGATAACGCGCATAACATGTTCCTGCCCTGTTTTGGCGAAATATCCCGCAAGAGCATTACTAAGCGAATCCTTATAATGAGCATATGAAGGATGTACGACCTGATCTCCCTTCTTATTAAGAAGAATAAGGTCTTCATCCTCATAAACTATATCTATGGGCTCATCGCTTGGAACAATAAGCGAGCTATTCTCTATATCTTCATATAATCTGACCTTCAGCACATCACCGGGCTCAAGCTCTGAGATTATCCTGACGGGAAGCCCTTTACACATTACACCGTCATCAAAGAGCTTACATCTGCTCACTTCCCTGCTCGACAGCATAAGCCTCTCTCGCATGACTTCACCAGCAGTGATAACGCCGTCAGCTTCCGTCACTCTATATTCAATTTCTCTATACGCTTTACTCATAGTGGGTATTCTATTAGAAAAATGCATGACTGTCAAAAAACGGCGGCAAATAAAATGCCGCCGCTTTCATTATTATTTTTTGTCTTGTAATCGCTCAATGGCATCCATGGCAAGGCTGCTTCGCTCACATTCTGAAGCAGACAGAGAAATCTGCCAGCAGTAAGGACTGCCCTTCATGTGCTCACTTGCATAAGATAAGCCGTTTGTCCGCTCATCGAGGAATGGTCTGTCTATCTGGTTTGGATCGCCGAGAAGGATAATCTTGGTGTCCTTGCCGGCCCTCGTTATAATTCCTTTTGCCTGAGTGGGCGTCATGTTCTGAGCTTCATCTATTATAAGGTATGTCTTCAGGATTGACCGTCCTCTAATAAAGTTCAAAGCTTCGCACTGAATGATGCCGCGCTCAAATACTTCGTCTGTTTTATCAGTAAGTTCTTTCTCATCCTTATATCGCTCTTCCTCGTTGGAATCTATAAGCTGCTCAAGATTGTCGATTATGGGACGCATAAGAGGTGAGATCTTTTCCTGCTCGTCTCCGGGCAAAAATCCTATATCATCATCAAACTGTGAATTGGGTCTGCACACCAGAATCCTTCTGTACTCGCCCGTAGGTCTGTTGAGCATCTTCTCAAGGCCAACAGCAAGTGAATAGAAAGTCTTTGCGGTTCCCGCCATTCCTTTGACAATAACAAGAGGTGCAACATCAGCAGGCTGCATAAGTGCCTCCTGAAGGAAATACTGACCTGCGTTTCTTGGCTTAACGCCATAGGGCTGACTCTTTTCATATTCAAGCTTTTTGATATAGCCTTTTGAGACTCTGCCCATCTGAGTTTTGTTGTTGGACTGATCTGCCCTTACAACAACAAACTCGTTTTCGTAGAGTTCAGGCGAATACTGCTTTCCATCTGCGTCACAGCAATACACCTTATCTACAGGAATTCCTTTTTTCTTGAACTCCTTAAAAGCATCCTCGGGAGCGTACACATCTACTCGTCCGCTGTACTGCTCACCACCTCCCGCAACCTGCTCAGTGGTAAAGTCCTCAGATTTCATATCCAGTATCTGAGCCTTTATCCTTAAGAGAATGTCCTTGGTTACAAGAATTACCTGCTCTTTCCTAGTATCCGAAAGTCCTTTGCATACTTTCAGGATTCGGTTGTCGGATTTGTGCTCCGACAGATCCTTGGGAAGCTCTACATCCTTGAAGTTCTTTTCAACCCTTAGAACTCCACCGTTGTCAAGCTTAACCCCTGCAACAAGATCGCCTTTACCCCGAATCTGCTCGAGGATCTTGATTGCCTCACGTACATTAGCTCCTCTCTCGCCCTCATCACGCTTGTGGGCGTCAAGTTCTTCTAAGACTACCAGCGGAAGAACGACCTCGTTATCCTCAAAGCACGTCAAGGCGTGTGGTGCCTGAATCAAAACATTGGTGTCCAGTACGTAGATCTTCTTCATACGGAGCCCTCCCCATATTTTATTTTTAATACAGACATATTATCTACAATCTGTATCATGTATTAATTATACCACATATAGTGTTCTTGTCGTTAATAACAATAAAAATACACAATATCTTGTCAAATTAATGTCAATCATTCAATAAGACAAAATATTGTGTATCTTTTTATGTGAACTCTGTTCTATGTTTAGATATAATCAAAGCTCGGCAGCTCTTGCAAGTGCATCATCAATGTGAGGTCTGAAGTTCTCACGTCCGACAAGATCAACGAAGCCATCTTTTTCCATTGTACTCATAGGCTGCTCATTTACATGTGAGAATACAAGAGTTACGTTGTTCTTCTTGCATCTGTTGTAGAGTTCCTCAAATGAGTGCATAGCTGTCGCATCGATAGCCGGAACACCTCTCATACGGATGACAAGAACTCTCGTGAACTCCTTGAATCCGATTGCTGCGATCTGCTCAGCATCACCAAAGAACATTGGTCCGCTTATCTCGTATACGCGAACATGCTTGGGAATATCTCTAAGACCTGTTCCATCCGGATCATCTTCGGGATCATAGTACTTCCATCCCTTTACTCTTGACTCTTCGCTCATTCTCTTCATAAATAGAACGCATGCAGCAACCATTCCGATCTCAATAGCAACAACAAGATCGAACACGATTGTAAGAACAAAAGTCATTACAAGAACAAGAATATCGCTCTTAGGTGCTGTCTTACAAAGATGTACAAAAGTTCTCCACTGGCACATGTTATATGCGACCATAAACAAGATTGCAGCAATTGTAGGCATAGGAATAAGCGCTGCAAAAGGCATGAGCACAACAAGTACAAGAACAAGGCATACAGAATGGATCATACCTGCAATAGGAGTTCTTCCACCATTCTTGATGTTTGCTGCTGTACGTGCGATAGCGCCTGTAGCAGGAATTCCGCCAAAAAGAGCTGAACCGATGTTACCAACACCCTGTGCTACAAGTTCCATGTTTGATCTGTGCTTGGAATCAATCATGCTGTCTGCGACAACACATGACAAAAGAGATTCTATAGCTGCAAGAATCGCGATGGTAAAGCCATCTCCCGCAACTTCTCTAAGTGTCTTATAGCTGAAAGCCGGAAATCTGAGTGCAGGGAGCTGTCCCTTTATCTCATAGAGATCGCCGATTGTATTAACATTCATATTAAGGAGCTTAACCATAAGGATACCAACGATAACAGCAATAAGCGATCCGGGTATCTTCTTATTGATCTTTGGCCAGATAATCTGAATAGCAAGACATATAACTCCGACAATTAAAGCTCCGTAATTGATCGTTGCTATATTTTTTCCGATTGCCTCAATCTTTTCTACCGTCTCTACAGTCACAGTTCCTGCAGGATAAGTAAGTCCGAGGAAATCTTTGATTTGACCGACAAAAATAGTTACAGCAATACCTGCCGTAAATCCTGTAGTAATTGTATACGGAATAAATTTGATAAGTGATCCGAGCTTGAAAACGCCCATTAAGACAAGAATAATACCTGCAAATATTGTAGCAAGAGCAAGCCCTTCCATTCCTTTATTTGCAACTATTCCTGCAACTATAGTTGCAAAAGCTGCAGTCGGACCTGCAATCTGTACTCTGCTTCCACCAAGGAAAGAGATGATAAATCCCGCTACTATCGCGGTATAAAGTCCTTCTTCAGGTCCTACGCCGGATGCAAGTGCAAGCGCAATCGAGAGCGGAAGTGCAATAATCGCAACAATAATTCCCGATATCAGGTCCTGTGAGAACTGCTTGCCGTTATACCCTTTCATAACAGTAAACAGCATGGGTTTCAATCTTTCATTTTCCATAATAAGTCTCCCTTTCATAACATAAAACGTCGCCCCGGACGTTACCGAGGCGGCGTTTCATATTATAACACGTATTCAATTACTTGTTAACTTTTGCGTGTAAGAAGAACTTAAATCCAAGAGGACTTGAGTAGAATCCTGATACGCTTTCGTCAATCATGTAGATATCTGTGTAGAAGTAGATAGGGCAGATACATCCTGTTGACATAAGGAGATCTTCTGCTCTGTGCATAAGCTCATAACGTGTCTTAGAATCTGTGCACTCTTTGATGTCCTTTACGATAACATCATAAGTCTCAGCCCATGTTCCGTTCTCAACCTTTGTATCATAACCAAGGTCTGTGATATCAAGGCTGTATGCCTTCTGATCTTTATTTGCACCCTTACCGAACTGAACATCGTTGTTACCTGATCCTGTGATCCACATATCAAGGAATGAAATAGGATCGTTGTAATCTGCGAGCCATCCGTTACGTGCTACTGAGAAATCACCCTTCTTACGAGTTTCAAGGAATGTAGCCCACTCCTGGTTCTCAAGGCTCATTGTGATTCCAAGTGTTGAAAGTGAAGCCTGAACAGCCTCAGCAATTGCCTTATGGTTGTCGTTTGTATTGTAGAGATATGTAAGCTTAGGAACATCTGTGAACTGCTGCTTAGTCTCGTCATATGTGTAGTACTTCTTAAGAGTCTCTACAGCTTTTCCCCAGTTTGCTTCATATCCAGTTTCTGTAACATCATAATATCCAACATAGCTGGGATCAGGACCTGCATTCTCATAGAACTGTGATCCATCAGCATCTGTAAGTCCCATAGCTACGAAAGAAGAAGCAGGGATTTCACCCTTCTTTGAAACATCGTTAACGATGTAGTTTCTATCGATAAGAAGAGCAATTGCATTACGGATCTCAGCCTCTGCCTTTGCCTTCTCAGTTCCTGTGAGCTTGCTTGACTTAGGAAGAAGACTCTCATTGTTGTTCCAGCAGATGTAATATGTTCCGAGCTGACCTTCGATCTTAAGCTCTGTAGGATACTTCTCTTTGAGGTTTGAAATCTCGTTGTTAGGAACTTCATCGATGAACTCCCATGATCCGTTCTCAAAGTTTGCAAGCATATTGTTATTATCATCTGAAAGATAGAAATTGATCTCATTCATTGTTACGTCAGCTGCATCGACAAAATCATCTCTCTTTGCAAGCTTGATAACAGAGTTGTGCTGCCAATCAGAAATTGTGTAAGCACCGTTACAAATATATGTCTTAGGATCTGTTGACCAGCTCTCATCTGCTACAACATCCTCACGAACAGGCATGTATGCAGGGAAAGCAAGAAGCTCGTTCCAGTAAGGAACATCGTTCTTCAATGTAACAACGATAGTCTTATCATCAGGCGCTTCTACTTTGAGCTTTTCATCGCCCTTTGCACCATCAGCATACATCTCATCATAACCTAAGATTACATCGAACATGTAGCAATAGTCAGCTGCAAGAGCAGGACCAGCTGCACGATTCCATGCATAAACGAAATCACCGGCTGTAACGTCCTTACCATCTGACCACTTAAGACCATCCTTAAGCTTATATGTATAAGTTACTGTTCCGTCGTCGTTCTTTACACCTTCTGTAAATTCCTCTGCGCAATCAGGCTGAAGCTCAACCTTTCCCTTTGAATCAAGGCCCCACTTAGCAAGACCTGAGAAAAGGTGGCTGATAACAGATGCTCCGTCAACTGATGAGTTAACAGCAGGATCAAGAGATGCAGGCTCTGAAGCGAGACATACATTGATAACACCTGTATTGTTTCCGCCCTCTTCGGCCTTTGCATTTTCATTTCCCTGTCCAGCCATCTGTACAGATGTAGATGTCTGTGTGCTTGCCTTTTCTTCTGCGGTTTCTGTTTTATTTCCGCAAGCGGCGAGGCTCAGTAACATGCTTGACGCAAGAAGTACTGAGAGTAGTTTCTTTTTCATAATTTTCCTCCTTCTGAATTATGAATGTTAATATATCATTTAGTTGGCATCTTCTACATGATGACACGCAACAAAGTGACCTTTGCTAACTTCCTTAAATTCAGGCATACTCTCTGCACAATCTGCTTTTGCATAAGGGCATCTGGTACGGAAAGGACATCCTGAAGGAGCATTAAGCGGGCTCGGAATATCACCCGAAAGTGCAATTCGCTTGTTTGCTCTCGCGATCTTAGGATCAGGAATAGGAACCGCGGAAAGAAGTGATTTACTGTATGGATGAAGCGGATGCTTGTAAATCTCATCAGCATCTGCAAGCTCAACCATCTTACCGAGGTACATAACTGCTATCCTGTCACTGATATGTCTTACAACCAAGAGGTCATGGGCAATAAACAAATATGTAAGCCCAAGCTTGTCCTGAAGTTCATCAAACATATTTATTACCTGTGCCTGGATTGAAACGTCCAATGCAGATACAGGCTCATCGCACACTATGAATTCCGGATTTACGGAAAGAGATCTTGCGATACCGATACGCTGTCTCTGTCCGCCTGAGAACTCATGCGCATATCTTGAAGCATGCTCACTGTTAAGACCCACATAGCTCATGAGCTCAAGGATACGCTCTCTTCTCTCTTCCTGTGTTTTATAAAGCTTGTGTATATCAAGAGGCTCTCCGATAATATCAGAAACAGTCATTCTGGGATTCAATGATGAATATGGATCCTGGAATACCATTGTTGCCTTTTTTCTAAATTCCTTAATATCACTCTTAGTCTTTATAAGTTTGCCGTCGTACCAGATTTCTCCTGCTGTCGGCTTATATAGATTTAATATTGTTCTACCAACTGTAGTCTTACCGCATCCTGACTCACCAACAAGTCCAAGTGTTTCACCCTTTTTAATAGAAAAAGAAACATCATCAACGGCTTTTAAATACTTTGATTTAAAAAATCCTACATTAATATTAAAGTACTCTTTTAAATGTTTTATTTCAACGAGATTTTTTTCGTTATTGATATTTTCGCTCACTTTGACTCACCGCCTTCCATCTGCTTCTTTACATTCATCCAGCAACCAGCCGCATGATCAGCATTGATCTGCATACGCTCTGCTCTCTCACGAAGACAGATTTTCATAGCAGCGTCACATCTAGGTGCAAAAGGACATCCCTTTGGCATATTGAGAAGGTCGATAGGTGTACCTGAGATAGGCTCAAGCTTCTTACCTTCTTTTCCCTCTGTGGGGATTGAGCGAAGTAATCCTTTTGTATATTCATGGCAGGGATTGTAGAAAATCTCATCTGCTGTACCCTGCTCACATATTGATCCTGCATACATTACAATAACTTCATCACACATCTGGGCAACAACACCAAGATCGTGAGTGATCATGATAATTGCCATTCCAAGTTCTTTCTGAAGAGACTTCATAAGATCAAGGATCTGAGCCTGAATTGTTACATCGAGAGCTGTTGTAGGCTCATCGGCAATAAGAATATCAGGTTCGCACGCAAGTGCCATAGCGATCATAACACGCTGTCTCATTCCGCCTGAAAACTCATACGGATACTGATTCATTCTCTTTTCAGGTTCATTTACATTAACAAGCTTGAGCATCTCTATTGCACGCTCTTTAGCCTGCTCTTTATTTCTGTTTGTATGGAGAAGAATTGCCTCCATAAGCTGATGTCCGATTGTATATGTAGGATTAAGTGATGTCATCGGATCCTGGAAAATAATAGAAACCTTATTTCCACGAACGGTCTTCATAACCTTCTCGCCTGCACCAACAAGCTCCTGTCCGTCAAGCTTTATTGAGCCTGAAACTATTTTTCCGGCTCCGGCAAGTATCTGCATAATTGAATATGCTGTTACAGACTTACCTGAACCTGACTCTCCTACTATTCCGAGTACTTTTCCTCTATCTAAATAAAATGATACGCCATTAACTGCCTTAACCTCTCCGGCGTCGGTAAAAAATGAGGTATGCAGATCTTTAACTTCTAATAAACTCATCTTTTAAAATCTCCAAATTATATTGTTCTACTGTAAAACATCAGTCACATCAAGTATCAAGCTTAGGATCGAACGCATCGCGAAGTCCGTCACCGAAAAGATTGAGAGACAAAACGATGAGTGAAATAACAAGCGCAGGGAAAAGCAATCTGTAAGGATATGAGCTGATTCCGTTAAGCGCATCACATGCAAGTGATCCCAATGAAGGCATGGGAGCATTTACACCGAGTCCCAGGAATGAAAGATAACTTTCAGTAAATATAGCACTGGGAATCTGAAGTGCTGTTGATATAATTATAACCGAAAAACAGTTAGGAATGAGATGTTTTAATATAATCCACTTACCTTTTGCTCCGGCTGCCTGTGAAGCCAGTACGTATTCCTGTTCTCTAAGAGACAAGATCTGTCCTCTTATAAGTCTTGCCATTGATACCCAGTAAAGTACACCAAAGACAATGAACAAACTAATAATGTTTGAACCGATCTTTGAAAGCACTGTTCCTTCAAGAGCTCCCTCAAGAACAACCTTAAGTACCGATGAAAGCAAGATAACCATCAGCATATCAGGAAGTGAATATATAATATCTACAATTCTCATGATGACAAGGTCGACTTTACCGCCGGCATAACCTGCTACAGCTCCGATAGTCAAACCTATGATAAGAACGATAATACTTGCAAAGAAACCTACAGCGAGTGAGATACGTGTTCCGTAAACTACTCTTATGAAATAGTCACGGCCCTGTGAATCTGTACCAAAGATGTGAGGTACAACGCTCTCGCCGTTATCCATTTTTCTAAGTTCTGATCTTCCATACTCAAAAGGAGCAAGATCGTTGAATGTGTTGTCAACCGGCTTACCGGGAACCATTCCAAGAGCCTGATCATATGAATATGGCCAAAACATCGGAATAAAAATTGCTGCCAATGTGATAAATACTATTATAAAGAAACAAACAGTTGCGACCTTGTTTTTAAGAAGTCTCTTAACACTATCCTTAAAAAATGTTGATGAAGGGCGCATCTGCACCATATATTCTTTTTCTTCTTCGGTTGCAGGAATGAAATCATCCATATTAACCTGTGCACTTAATATCTTATTATCCATGTCTGAAAATTCTCCAATCAATCTAATGTAATACGAGGATCAACAATCTTGTACATAACGTCACCGACAAGGTTCATTATTACGATAAGTGTGGCAAGTACGATAGTTGTTCCCATAACAAGCGGATAGTCACGGCCCGTAATACTGTTTACGAAAGCTCTTCCTATACCGGGAACAGCGAATATCTGCTCTACCACAAGTGAACCTGTTACGATGTATGCAAGCATCGGTCCAAAATATGTAATTACCGGAATGAGTGAATTTTTCAAAGCATGTCCGAAGATTATCTTGACGCCAGAAACGCCTTTAGCCTTGGCTGTTCTGATATAATCCTGACCAAGAACCTCTAGCATTGAAGATCTTGTAAGTCTTGTTATATAAGCCATTGGATAAAGTGATAATGTGATCACGGGAAGTACAAGTCCGTTCTTCTCTGCTCCGTTTGCCGGGAAAATACCAAGCTTGGAAGAAAAAACGAGAAGTAATAATGTTCCCATGATGAATGATGGCATAGATACAAACGCCGTTGTGATTATCATGATGATCCTGTCTACAAGCTTATTTCTTCTAAGAGCCGCAATAGCACCAAACACTACTCCAAAAGCAAGTGCGATCAATGCTGCAAGCACACCAAGTTTGACAGATGTCTTCATGCCGTCAAATATGATGTTGTTTACTGTACGGCCTCTTTGCTTCAATGAAGGACCAAAATCAAATTTTGTGATGTCCTTAAGATAAGTTAAATACTGTGCGCTAAGAGGTTTATCCAAACCGTACTTAGCTTCCATAGCCTTCATAACCGCTTCGGTTACGGCTTTCTCGCCCACAAAAGGGCCACCGGGAACTGCATGCATTACAAAAAATGTAACTGTTATAACCACCCAAACTGTAACAACTGCAAGCAAAATCCTCTTTAGAATGTACATCAGTGTCTTTGTGTTCATAAATATCTCCAACCTGTCTCTCTATATAAATATAAAATGTAAAATGGTTATCAAGATGACTCTGTTCATAACATTAGCACTGCACTACGTTAAATCACAAAAAAAAATACAATGACATACTTGCCCGTACGCCATTGTATCGTTCTATCATCTTGATATACACGTATTTATGTAAATAATACGTGCAAGCAAAAATTATGATAAATAAATACCAATCTTATGTCAAGTAGATTGATTAAATTCGCTCAAAAGAAAATAAAAGTGATTAATATATATCAACTTTCCCTCACAAAAAAACATCTGTCCGTGTGCAGCGGACAGATGCATCGATTTTGTATTTATGTAAACTTGAAATTATGCGAAAAGCATCATAGATTTGCGCTCTTCGTCATCCTGCCTCTTCTTCTGAAGAGTGGTCTGATAAACATCCAAAGCCTGCTTAGTCTTAAGTTTCTGATAAGCATCTACGGTGTTTCTCTCCTCTTTGTCCATCTGAAAACCATCAAGTTCAAGAGCCGCGTGAGAATTGTACGAAAGTGAATACTCAACTCCGTTTGTCTTAGCTCCTGCGTCTGTTCTTGAGCTTGTAAGCTTCTCAAGAGCTTTATCAACATCATTAAGGTCGAAATTCTTGGTAACATCATAGTCCTTGATACCAAGTGATTCCAATGTCATATTATAGCCTGATATAGTCTCTGATGAACCGTTTGCATCGGATGCAACCGTCATATCCTTTGTTTTTCCGTCTAAAAGTTTTTTCTCATTGTACGTAGTATTGTTTGCGATATCCTCAATACCCTTTTTGTACTGGTCAATCTGATCCTGAATTGATTTCTTGTCGCTGTCCGACATCGTTCCGTTCATTGCCTTAATAGACAATTCCCTGATCGACTGTAAATACCCGGTAACCTCTTCCATCGCGCCGTCCTCAACCTTAAGTGCGGATCTGGCTGATGTAAGATTTTCAGAACCTGCTTCGAGTCCACCCACCTGCTGTTTGGTTCTCTCCTGCATTGCAAGTTCTGACGCCCCTTGAGCAGCACTGACATAGGTTCCGCCATTTGCAATCACAGAGTATGACGAATAACCTGAATTCCCGCTGACAGATGATACGCTACTCATATAAACCTCCTTTTATAAGTGCAAAAAACAATTTCTTGAACTTATAGTAGCATTATCGTAAAAAAAATCTATACAATTTCGATGACAAATTCGTAAAAATGAAACAGAATTACCGAAATTTTCCATTTAAAATGAAATAATGATTTTGAAAAAACTGCAAATCCCGATGGTTACTGGGCTGCAAATTTTTTCAAAAAAAGTCGGATTTTTTCACTTTTTGAACACAATTTTAGTATATAGTTATTATTAAGTTAGTGATGTAAGTTTGCTCTAATCTGTAGAGCTAATCACTATCTCCCCCTCATAAGAAAATCGCAGGCACTCACGTCCCCCCGTGGGTGTTTTTGCGTGTTAGGAATATTTTTTACAATTTGATTAAAAAAGAGCTTGTAAGCGGTTAAACTAAACCGCCACAAGCTCTTTTGTTTACTTATTTATCTCCGTATTTTTCATATAGGTCCTTGAACTCGTTCATCTCCTCCGGAGAAAAGTTCTTCGCAGCATATTCGACGAGTCCCGCCTGATCATTCTTATTCACGTATTCCATGACATCTGTCATAGTCTCTGCATCCATATGTTCAGCAACAATCTCGCTTACCTTCTCTTTATCTTCCTCAGACATTGATTCCAGCGCTTCTTTTACCTTAGGATTCTTTCCTGCAATTTTCTCGACATTGTCATACATGATCTCAACTGCTTTATCTGCAGCTGCTTTCTTTGCTTTCTTAACAATCTTCGGAAGTGCAACCTTGATAAACATCATCAGAACAAGGCACACAACCATCAATGAAAAAATAAATCTACCAAAGGCAAATCTGTTTCTGTCTCTAGGAATATACGTATTCTTTTTGCCTCTTCCCATATCTGTTTCTCTTTCTGTTTCCCTGTCTATATCTCTGTAACGATCGATGTCTCCGACTTCTTTTCTGTAGCTTCCGCGATTTCTGTACATTTCGGGATCTTCATCCTCATATCTGTCTCTGTCATCGATATCATCTCTGTATCGATCTCTGTCGTCGTAGTCGCCTCTATAGTCATCGCGATAATCGTCTCGATACTCGTCTCTATATCCATCCCTATAGTCGTCCCGGTAATCATCTCTATAATCATCCCTGTAGTCGTCTCTATAGTCGTCACGATATTCGTCTCTGTATCTGTCATCATAATCATCGTCGTATTCGTCAAACTCTCTTTCGTAACGCTCTATTTCTCTGTATTCATCGCCTCCTACATATCCGTCACGGTCTCTGGGAATGTGCGCATCTCTTCTGTTTAGATTATTTCCTGACATTTTTATTTTACTCCAATACTTATTTAATAATACGTTATATTTCTTTTAGAGTTCTGACACAATTTAGCAACAGTTGGGCTGTATCATAAAAACTGTCAGAAGAACATACCTTCTGAACCCCCAACAATACTTTTTTTCATACACGGGTTGCCGGGTTTCCCCACCGGGCAACCCCTCCTCCCAAAATATACGGTGCCTTTCAAAGGCGCCTTTTTTATTGTGTCAGTCCTCTAATAATATTTAAGATTTAAAAAGTGTTGAAAGAATCCCTCTTCCGAGACTTGCGCCAAGATTTCCGCCGAGAGTCTTTCCGAATTTTCCGAACTTTCCTCCGACAGTCTTGCCAACTTCTCTTCCGACCGTTCCAACTACTGAATTTCCTATTGTCTTAGCCGTCTGTTTTCTCTTTCTTTCTGCGGCAGCTTCCTCTTTTTCCTTCTTCTTTGCTGTTGCGGCATCCTCTTTCTCTTTTGCCTTCGCTGCTTCCGCTTCAGCCTTTAGCTTAGCGGCTTCTTCCGCATCCGCGATTCCCTTGCGCTCAAGGAACTCATAAGCAGAATCTGGATCTTCGGGCTCGTAGTACTTGCTGTACAAGAGGCTTCCCTTGATCTCTTTTTCCCTGACATAATCATCTATTCCGCCAAACTTACTCTGCGGCGGAAGGATCTTAACCCTCTCGCACACAGTGGGCGTTCCGTCCTCGGAAAGGAATGAACACACAGCCTCTCCTGTTCCAAGCTCCTGGATCACATCCTCAGTCTTAAACGCGGGATTCTCCCTGAATGAATCGGCTGCTGCCTTGACCGCCTTCATATCAGCGGGCGTGTATGCGTGAAGCGCGTGCTGAATCTTATTTCCAAGCTGTGCAAGAACACCGTCGGGAATATCCCTTGGGTTCTGCGTTACAAAATAGATTCCGACTCCCTTTGAACGAATGAGCTTAACCACCTGCTCAATCTTGTCCATCAGAAGCTTTGGCGTATCCGCAAACAAAAGGTGCGCCTCGTCAAAAAAGAACACCATCTTGGGCTTATCGAGGTCTCCCACTTCGGGAAGCGTCTCAAATAACTCCGAAAGCATCCACAGAAGGAATGTTGCGTACAAAGTGCCGTTGTTGATAAGGCTTGTACTGTCAAGAATATTGATCATACCCTTGCCGTCAGTTCCTGTCGTGAACCAATCTCTGATATTGAGTGCGGGTTCAAAAAAGAACTTGTCAGCCCCGGCAATTTCAAGCGATACCACTGCTCTTACGATAGCTGATACGGAAACCTTACTGATATTGCCGTAGGCAGCCGCAAACTCCTTGTTGTTTTCGGAGATGTAGTTGAGCATCGCCTTCAAATCCTTCGTGTCGATCAGCAGAAGATTGTTGTCATCCGCGATTTTGAATGCAATTGAGAGAATATCTCTCTGGAGGTCATTCAGCCCCAAAATCCTAGCCAAAAGAAGCGGCCCCATCTCAGAAATCGTTGTTCTGAGCGGTATTCCCTTCTCGCCAAAAACATCCCAGAAAGTTGCAGGGTACTTCTGATATTTAAAGCCGGCTTCAGAAAGTCCGAATTTCTGGATTCTCTTTTGCATATCTTCAGAATCCGTGCCCTCGCACACCATTCCGGAAAGGTCACCCTTTACATCTGCAAGAAATACGGGAACTCCCATGTCACTGAATGATTCCGCCAAAACCTTAAGCGTAACTGTTTTTCCGGTTCCAGTAGCACCTGCTACAAGCCCGTGCCTGTTAGCCATCTTGGGCAAAAGAAATACATTTTTACCGTCTTCCGTATTGGCGATCCAAATCTTTCCATCCTTTAACATAGTCCCCTCCTCTTACATATTAAATTTTTAGCAATTGGCCATTTTGGTTATTATAACACGATGACACCTCAATTCAAAATCCTCATTCCTCAGCTACGGCTTCATGTTAACACATTAAGTGGTATATCGTTTTTAATCTGATACGCATTTGACAAAAGAACGTCTGTTCGATATGATTTTATCATGGTAGGAAAAGAAAGAACATACATCTGCATAGACTTAAAATCGTTCTATGCGTCGGTTGAATGTGCGGAAAGAAACCTTAATGTCATGACGACAAGACTCGTCGTGGCAGATCCCGAGCGCTCCGACAAAACGATATGCCTTGCTGTTTCACCGGCAATGAAAGCCCTCGGCGTCCACAACAGATGCCGTGTTTTTGAGATACCCAAAAATATCGACTACATCATGGCAGTTCCCAGAATGCAGCTGTATCTCGACTACTCCGCCAAAGTATACGAAATCTACCTCAAATACATTTCAAAAGATGATATCCATGTCTACTCCGTCGATGAGGCATTCATGGATGTAACGGAATACCTTAATCTGTACCATATGACCGCCAGACAGCTCGGTCAGCAGATAATGGATGACATAGATAAAACTCTTAAAATACGCGCCACATGCGGCATCGGCAGCAATCTCTTTTTGGCAAAGATAGCCCTTGATATTACTGCCAAACACGCTCCCGATTTTATAGGAGAACTTGATGAAAAGAGCTATCGCGAGACCTTATGGGATCACAGACCGCTCACCGATTTCTGGCGCATAGGAAAAGGAATCGCAAACCGCCTCGCCACATATGGAATGCTCACCATGAGAGATATTGCAAACGGCGACGAGAATCTGCTATATAAGCTTTTTGGCGTAAATGCAGAGCTTCTTATCGACCACGCCTGGGGACGTGAGCCCGTCACGATAAGTGACATCAGAGCCTACCACTCTTCTTCCCACTCATTAAGTCAGGGACAGGTTCTTATGAGCGATTACAGCTTTGATAAGGGGCTTGTTATCGCTAAAGAGATGATGGATGTAATGTGCCTTGATATGGTTGATAAAGGGCTCGTAAGCAGTTCTTTTACCCTCGTTGTAGGTTATGCCAAAGGCACACCGATTCCTTCCACCAAGGGCACATTTTCGCTTGATACGCAAACCAATGCATCGATGCTGCTGATCCCCGGAATCGCAGATCTCTACACCCAGATAGTCAATCCGTTGTATCTGGTCCGCAGAATGTATGTGATTGCAAATAACGTCGTCCCCGAAGAATATACCCAGTACTCCTTCTTCGTATCTCCCTCAGATCTTGAGCGCGACAGGAAGATGCAGAAGGCAGTCCTCGAGATCAAGAACAGATTTGGTAAAAATGCGATCCTAAAGGGACTCAACTTCGAAGACGGTGCGACAACCAGAGACAGAAACAATCAGATCGGAGGTCACAAGGCGTGAGACAAAAGATGTCGATGGACAAAAGAGCTGCTCAGTTTCTCCCGTTCCAGGCAGTTAAGGGGCTTGATGAAGCTCTTTTGGCAAAAGAAAAGATCAAAGTACCAAAAATCGAGCTCTCCGACGAAAGTGCCGAAGAACTCGATAAAAAAATGCACAGTATTAAAAAAGGTTCGATCATCACCTGCATTTACTTTCACAAAGGCGAATACCTGCAAGTAACGGGAATGGTTGCCCGCTTTGATGAAGTTGCAAGGGTCCTTCAGATTGTAAATACCAAGATTGGCTTTGATGATATTCTCGATGTAGATTTTCCTGAATAAGTTTAATGCTAAATTTATCTCATCCCTTCGCGATTAATTTTATCAAGGAATCCCATACATCCTTCATAAACGTCTCGCCATGTCGCATCAAATCGTCCCGTATACCACGGATCTGCCACATCGCCGGTACGCTCCGTAAAGTCCAGCATCTTGTAAATCTTATTCTCAGGATCGCCGCCGTATATCATCTGCATATTTCTGATATTCGCGCTATCCATCCCGATAATATAATCAAACTTATCATAGTCGCTCTTCACGGTCTGTCTGGCCCGCTTCTCACTAACGCCCAGCTCGTTGTCATCCGTTCCGATGCCGTGCTCCCTAAGTTTTGCCCTCGCCGGCGGATACACTGGATTTCCAACACCGTGCCAGATTTCCTCCGTGCTCGTCGCAGCCGATTCAATATAGAATGAATCTTCCAGACCACGTCTTTTCACTATATCTTTTAGTACAAATTCTGCCATAGGTGAACGACATATGTTGCCGTGGCAGACGAAAAGTATTCTAATCATTTCTCTAAATCCCTCTATTTCTGCGGTTTCTGGTGTTTTTCCATTTCCCGCCTTGTGGTTATAACTGGCATTTCTTGGCATATTTTGGTGTATTTTTGTTGGCAAAAAGGGTAAAAATCGGGGTAAAACTCAACAATTTACCCTTCAGTGTTTATGCGGGGTTAGACGATTTTAATATTCTTGAGTTCTTTCTTAGCATCGTCAAAATTGACATGTGTATAAGTATTTAATGTAACACTTATGTCCGAGTGTCCCATAAGATATTGAAGTGTTTTAGGATTCATCCCTGCCTTAGCCATATTAGAGCAATACGTATGCCTACATACATGTGGTGTAATCTTAGGAATTTGAACTTTATAAATCTTATTGTACTTCTGAACAATATGTTTAAAGTAGTGTTCCCAATGCAAAGAGTATACCACGCTTCCGTCCTTATCAAAATAGAGGAATCCTGTTCGACCATCTATCATAGGTTCTGTCTTTGGTGGTTTTCTATTACAAACAATTCTTTTAAAACACTCCTCTACATCTGGCGTCATTGGTAAAACTCTTTTTCCGCTCTCTGTCTTAGTTTCTTCTATATAATAACCAACTGCTGCTCTTTTCTGTAATTGATGATCCACATTTATACTATGATTCTTGAAATCCAAATCTGATAATGTGAGGCCACAAAACTCAGAAATTCTCATTCCGGTTTTGAATAAAATGTATATTCCCTCATAATATCTTGAAAAATGAGAATCCTCTTGCACAAACTTTAGGAATTTCCGTTCAACATCTCTAGTAACTGCTTCTCTACGAACGCTATCATTAACTAAGACAGTTACCAGTTCAAATTCAAAAGGATTTTTCCTAATCAAATCGTCATCAAATGCCAATTGAAAAGCAGGTCTTAGTATTCCTCTGATGTTATGTATCTGGCTATAACTTTTGCCTTGTTCCTGTTGCAATTTAATTAACCATAACTTAGCATCAGATTTTCTAACAGTATCAATCCTTTTCTTACCAAACGAGTCATTTTTTAGAAAATTAAGTACTGTCTGATAATTCATTCGAGTATTTACTCTTACCCCTATCTTGGTAGCAACATATTTTTCAGCCAAATCATAGACACTCATATTTCCACCATTTGTAGCTACTTTGTCAAATTGATCTGCCTGAATTCGCTTCTTCATTTCACGTATTGATTCAGTATGTTTCTTTCCAGGCGGAGTAAGATCATGATTATCTAGTCTCCAACTGTATATTTCCTTGGTTTTACCATCCCATGATACATATCTATACCTATACCTCCCATCTCGCCTTTGGCTCTCTCCTTCGTGTAGGATAGTGTTAGCATCTAATTAGTACATTTTAAAATGAGTTAATCCTTTAAATAGCATATAATACAAGAGGAGGAACTCATTATGCCAAGAAAAAACAAACAACACACAAAGCAGTTCAAGTTGGATGCTGTCAACTATCGCAA
>JAFZQT010000006.1 GCA_017620235.1 Butyrivibrio sp.
AATTAAGACAGTCCTTGATATAAAGGAGTACAACGAAGAAAATTTTGATCCAAGTATATTAGATCAGTTAGAGAATGATCCAAAAATTCTTTCTTTACTTAAGAAATATGGCGGTGAACTTCTTGGTGATCCAAGATATTTGAAATTGACAAAATTTATTCAGCATGGAGATGTGACAGTTTATCAGCATTGTATCCATGTGGCATTATGTGCGCTTAAATTTGATGATAGGTTTAATACAGGTGCAGATCTTAAGTCACTTGTAAGAGGCGCTCTTTTGCATGATTATTTCTTGTATGATTGGCATGATGGAAGTGCCCCGGGAAATATTCATCCTAAGTTGCACGGATTCTATCATCCCGGAATTGCGCTTAAGAATGCTGTAAAAGATTTTGATCTCTCAAAGAGAGAGAAGGATATAATTAAAAAGCATATGTGGCCGCTTACACTTAATCCGCCAAGATGCAGAGAGGGATGGATAGTTTGTGTTGCGGATAAGTATGCTTCCACGCTTGAGACTCTCAAGTTAAAGAAGGGAATAATCGCGATCGATTATGCAGAATCTTTATAATAAGCTCATTGAGCTTTCGGAGAGCAGCCAGTATCCGTTTCACATGCCGGGACATAAGAGAAACATTGATAGCACCCCATTAAAGGGTGCTTTTCGTTGTGATATTACGGAAATAGATGATTTTGACAATCTTCATGATGAGGAAGGGATAATTCTTCAGGCTGAAGAGCGGGCAAACAGGTTATATGGTGCATATAGAACGTACTTTAGTGTGAATGGAAGTACGGCAGGTGTTCTTGCCGCTGTTTCTGCCGCTGTAAAAAAAGGCGGTACGATCCTGGCCGCAAGAGGAAGCCATAAGTCTTTTTATCATGCGGCATTTCTAAGGGAGCTTAATATCAAGTATCTTCCCAACAAATCAGATGATAAGCTAAAAATTCCGGGTGTGTATTCACAAGAAGATGTGGGAAACTTGCTTGATGATAACATTGAAGCAGTATTTATCACATCACCCACATATGAAGGCAAGTGTTCGGACATTAGAGGAATAGCGAATGCCTGCCATAAGAGAGGAATTCCGCTTATTGTGGACGCGGCACACGGTGCGCATTTTGGATTTGGAAAAGAATATGATAAAGACGGAGAATATAAGTCTGTTCCGCAGAATGCAATTAATCTGGGAGCGGATATAGTTATCCACAGTGTTCACAAGACACTTCCGTCGATGACGCAGACTGCACTGGTGCACATAGCTGAAAATCCGGCACTTGCAGACGAAGTAAAGAAATACCTGAGAATATATCAGACAAGCAGTCCGTCGTATGTTCTGATGGCTTCCATTGATCTTTGCATGAAGGAAATGGAAGATAACGAAGACGCTTACATAGAAGCTCTTTTGAATTATAGAAACAGAATTTCCGATAAGACAAAGGCGTTACAGAACATAGTGATTCCGGGACGGGAAATAATAGACGATCCTGCAAAAGTCATAATTTCTGATAGCACAGGGACAATGACAGGTAACAGGATATATGGTATACTTCGGGAGGAATATGGACTTCAACTTGAGATGGCAGGAGACAAAATTGCACTTGCCATTTTGTCAGGATGGGATACGAGCGAAGGTATCGACAGGCTTATAGAAGCAGTCTTGGAACTAGATGAAAAAATCCAGAAAACTAAGATAAATAAAGAATCATTTGCAAGTAATATAAATGAGCAAAATAATTTTGCAGAATATCCCAAAGTCATGATGAAATTAAGTGAAGCTTGGGATAAAACCTCTGAGGAGGTATTACTTGAAGATGCAAAAGGAAAAATATCCGGAGATTTCATAAATCTTTATCCGCCGGGAATTCCGCTTATAGTACCGGGGGAAGAGTTTTCTGAAAAACTTATTCAGGAAATATGCGGATATCTAAATGATGGCTTAAATGTTCAGGGCGTGGTATCAAAGCCTGGTGGGAAGGGCTACTGCGTTAGAACAGTGAAGTAATAAATATGGCGAACTATAATTGGATAGAAAGAAAGGAATTACATGCGCAGAACTAAGATAATCTGTACAATCGGACCGGCAAGTGAAAATGAAGATAAGTTACGTGAGATCATGCTTGCAGGTATGAACGTTGCACGTTTCAATTTTTCACACGGATCACATGAGGAACATAAGAGGAAATATGACAGAATAAAGAAACTTCGTGAAGAACTTGATCTCCCTATTGCAGTTATGCTTGATACTAAGGGACCGGAGATAAGGCTCAAAGATTTTGCAAACGGCAAAGAGGAGCTTGTTGCAGGTCAGAAGTTTACTTTGACTTCAAGAGAGATACAGGGAACAAAGGACGAAGTTTCCATTACATATAAGGAACTTACATCTGATTGTCAGGAAGGAATGACTATTCTTCTTGATGACGGACTTATTGAGCTTAAAGTTGATGAAGTAACAAAAGAAGATATTATCTGTACCGTGGTAAACGGAGGCCCTATTTCTGATAAGAAGGGCGTAAACGTGCCCGGAGCAAAGCTTACAATGCCTTATCTTAGTGAGCAGGACAGAAGTGATATAGAGTTTGGATGCGATCAGGGCTTTGATTTCGTTGCAGCTTCTTTTGTAAGAACAAAAGAGGATGTTCTTGATGTCAGGAAAATTCTTGAAGATAAGAACAGCTGCATGAAGATAATTGCCAAGATCGAGAGTACACAGGGAATAAACAATCTTGAAGAAATAATCGATACAGCAGACGGAATCATGGTAGCAAGAGGAGACATGGGTGTTGAAGTTCCTTTTGAGGACGTGCCTGTGATCCAGAAAGAGATGATCAAGCTTGCCGAAGCAAAGGGAAAGTATGTTATAACAGCGACACAGATGCTTGATTCTATGATTCATCATCCAAGACCGACAAGAGCGGAAGTAACTGACGTTGCCAACGCTATCTATGACGGAACTACAGCAATTATGCTTTCAGGAGAGACAGCTTCCGGAGATTATCCTGTAGAAGCAGTTAAGACAATGGCTAGGATCGCAGAGCGTACTGAGCAGGATATCGACTACGTCGGAAGACTTCACAAAAAAGATTACGCTCCTTCAGATTCTACTACTGCGATCTCACATGCAACATGTAATATCGCAACTGAGGTTGGTGCAGATGCAATCCTTACAGTCTCAATGTCAGGATTTACCGCAGCAATGGTATCAAGATATAAGCCAAGCTGCAGGATAATCGCGTGCACAACAAAGCCTACAGTGTGCAGACAGACTAACCTCATGTGGGGAGTAACACCGCTTCACATCAGACAGGAAGACACAGCTGATGAACTCTTTAAAGAAGCAATAAATTCAGCTAAGAACGCAGGACTTCTCAAGGAAGGCGATAAAGTAGTACTTACAGCGGGTGTACCTCTCGGAATCCCCGGAAGAACCAATATGATACGTGTTGAGGAGCTTTGATGGGAAAAATATTTCTTTTAATGGGAAAAAGCTCGTCCGGAAAAGATACGATCTACCGCGAACTCATGAGGAAGAAGGACATCGGACTTAAGAAAGTGGTCTCTTACACCACAAGGCCCATGCGAGAGGGCGAAACAGACGGTGTTCAGTATCTTTTCAAAAATGAAGAAGAGTACAGAAAGCTCAAGGAAGATAAAAAGATAATTGAAGAAAGAACCTATCACACCAAGTGCGGAGAGTGGAGGTATTTCACGGCGGATGACGGACAGATTGATCTTGAAGACGGCAATTATCTTATTATCGGGACGCTTGAATCCTATTGCTACATAAGGGATTATTTTGGAAAAGATAATGTGGTGCCTGTCTACATAGACACCGATCCCGGAGTAAGGCTAAAGCGTGCGATGCATCGTGAAGAAAAGCAGGAAAACCCAAGGTATGATGAGATGTGCAGAAGATTCCTTGCGGACGAAGAAGATTTTAGCGATGCAAAGCTTTCTGAAGCAAAGATAGAAAAACGTTTTGAGAACAACGCTGAGATTGAAGACTGTATTATGGAAATTACTAAATACATAGCGCAGAAAATACGATAGAATATATGTAGAAGTATTAGTTTAAGAGGTGCGCGGCATGGATATTAAAGTAAACAATATCAGTCAGACAGCTCAGGTTACAGGGCCGGAACAGCCCAAAGAAGCAAATGGTGATTTTAAGTTTATGCTTACTTCCAAGCTCGAAGATACAGGGCTTGCGGAGAGGCTTAATCTTATGTTGCAAGATATTGTTCAGCAGGGCGAAAGAATTGCAAAACGCAACGATATCAAGGACATGCAGCGCTACAGAATTCTGATAAAAGATTTTATGAATGAAGTAGTGTCAAGATCTCATGCTTTTTCGCGAGAGAACTTTCTTGACAGGAAGGGACGTCATCGCGTGTACGGAATAATAAGGCAGGTGGATGACGAACTCGATGCCTTGGCAAAAGAGCTTGTTAAGGACGAAAAAGACAACATAGGGATACTTGCAAAGATTGGACAGATACAGGGGTTGTTGCTGGATATATTTACTTGAAGAGGAGTGAAAATGGCGGATTTTTCCGAGATTATTGATCAGGGGCAGCTTAAGGAGCACATGCAGAACGCTCTTTTGGCAGACAAAATTTCTCATGCATACATAATATCCGGAGAAGTCGGCTCGGGAAAAGAATTTGTGGCAAGAATATTTGCTAAGGCACTCCAGTGCGAGAGCAGAGAGGAAAGGGACGGATACACCGAAGCGTGTAATACATGCCCTTCCTGCATAAAGGCACTAAATGACAGCCATCCCGATATAATAACGATAACTCATGAGAAGCCGGGAAGCATAGGCGTTGACGACATCAGACAGAAACTTCGCGACGATGTTGTCATAAAGCCATATGAGAGTAAGCATAAAGTATATATTATCCCGGAAGGTGAAAAGATGACACCGGCAGCACAGAATGCGCTTCTTAAGACGCTTGAAGAGCCGCCGTCATATATAGTCATAATAATTCTTACAAGCAATATCAATGCTTTTCTCCAGACAATCATAAGCAGATGCATAGTTTTGCCAATGAAGCCCGCTCAGGACGATTCCATTAAGAAATATCTTATGGAAGAGTGCCAGGTTGTGGATTATAAGGCGATGCTCTGTGCATCTTTTGCGAGAGGAAATGTCGGAAAAGCACTGGAGCTTGCATCAAATGAGCGCTTTGAGAATCTCAAAGATTCCACGATCGATCTTATATCTAAATTAGAGCGGCTTGAGATACATGATATTATGGACAGGCTGCATGCTCTGCTTGCGCCTTTGGAAGAAGAGGCAAAGACAGCCAAAAAAGGAATCGATCCGAAGAACTTTGAAGATTTCATGGACATTCTCATTTTCCTGTTTAGGGATATGCTAGTCTACAAGGCGACTGAGAATCCTGATCACTTGATTTTCACTGATAAGTTGTCGTATATTAGAAGTGTTACAGTTAACATTTCATATGAAAAACTGAACGAAATAATAAAAACAATGGATCAAGCGAGAAATCGCATAAACTCCAATGTTAATATAGATCTTGTACTTGAGCTTATGCTCATTGCAATAAAGGGGTACATTTATGACAAGAGTAATCGGCGTTAGATTCAGGACAGCCGGAAAGATATATTTCTTTTCACCGGGAAAGTATGTGATCAAAAAAGGCGATCACGTAATCGTAGAGACAGCCCGTGGAGTTGAGTACGGAACAGTTGTGGGAGAACCTAAGGAAGTGGAAGACAGCGAAGTTGTCAAACCGCTCAAATCAGTTCTCAGAACTGCAAGTACCAAGGACGACGAGCAGGAGAAGGCTAACAGGGAGAAAGAAAAAGAGGCATTCAAGATTTGTCTTGAGAAGATCAAGAAGCACAATCTTGAAATGAAACTCATAGACGCTGAGTACACATTTGATAATAACAAGATTCTCTTTTACTTTACTGCAGACGGCAGAATAGATTTCAGAGAGCTGGTAAAAGATCTCGCAGCTGTATTTAAGACAAGGATCGAGCTCAGGCAGATCGGAGTCAGAGACGAGACCAAGATTATCGGCGGTTACGGTATTTGTGGAAGAACACTTTGCTGCCACACATACCTTTCTGATTTTGTCCCCGTTTCTATCAAGATGGCAAAAGAGCAGAGTCTCTCACTTAATCCGACCAAGATTTCCGGAGTATGCGGAAGACTTATGTGCTGTCTTAAGAACGAAGAGGATGTATACGAAGAGCTTAACCGCATGATGCCCGGAGTCGGCGACTTCTGCAAGACTAAGGACGGCTATGAGGGTGAAGTTGCGAGCGTTAATATCCTTCGTCAGACAATCAAGCTTCTTGTTGATGTTGATGATGAGAAGGAAGTACATGATTACAAGCTTGATGAGATCGAGTACACCAAGAAGAGACAGAAGAAAAAGAATAGCGTAAAAGATAATCACCGTGAAGATGAGGATGTAAAAGAGCTTGAAAAGCTTGAACGCATAGAGAAACAGGAAGGAAAGTCAAAACTTGGGGAAAATTGAACTTAAACCCGGAGAAAGACTGGATGATCTTCAGAGGAATGGCTATAAGATAATACAAGATCCCGAAAGATTTTGCTTTGGAATGGATGCAGTATTATTGTCGGGATTTGCAGATGCACCGGAAAATGGCAGAGTGCTTGACCTTGGAACGGGAACCGGCATAATACCTATATTGATGGCAGCAAAGACCAAGGCAAGTGAACTTATAGGACTTGAGATTCAACCGGAAAGCGCAGAAATGGCGTGTAGAAGCGTTGAACTAAACGACCTCCGAGATCGGGTAAAAATAATTCAAGGCGATATTAAAGAGGCAGGTCAGATATTTGGAGCTGCTTCTTTTGATATAGTGACAAGTAATCCGCCGTACATGATAGGCGGTCACGGGCTCCAGAATCCGGATGGGCCCAAGGCGATAGCAAGGCACGAAGTTCTGTGTGAGTTAAAAGATGTAGTGGCTGCGGCGGCAAAGTGCCTAAAGCCCGGCGGAAAATTCTACATGGTACACAGACCGTTCAGACTTGCTGAGATTATGGTCACAATGCATGAATATAAGCTTGAGCCAAAGCGACTTAGGATGATTCATCCGTTTGTGGACAAAGAGCCGAGCATGATCCTGATTGAAGGCGTCAGGGGAGGAAAATCCAGAATAAAAGTTGAGAGTCCTCTCATAATTTACGAAGAACAGGGCAAATACACCAAGGAAATATTCGACATCTACGGATATTAAGACAGATAAGCAAAAAAGGAAATACAGATGAGCGGAACACTTTATCTGTGTGCGACACCCATAGGAAATCTCGATGATATGACCTTCAGGGTTCTGGACACACTTAAACAGGTAGATCTCATTGCGGCAGAGGATACGAGAAACAGCATAAAACTGCTTAATCACTTCGACATTCACACCGAAATGACAAGCTACCATGAATACAATAAATATGACAAAGCACAATATCTTATAGAGCAGATGCAGCTGGGAAAAGATGTTGCGCTTATAACAGATGCGGGAACACCGGCGATATCAGATCCGGGCGAAGTACTTGTTGCAGAGTGCCATAAAGCGGGAGTTCCTGTAACATCACTTCCGGGACCGGCAGCGTGCATAACGGCGCTTACCCTTTCGGGACTGAGTACCAGAAGATTTTGTTTTGAAGGTTTTTTGCCATCATCAGATGATAAAAAGGCAAGAAAAAGAATTCTCGAAGATCTTAAGACAGAGAGCAGGACGATCATATTGTACGAGGCACCTCATCATTTGAGGGCGGTACTTGATGATCTGTACGAAACGCTCGGTGATAGAAAAATCAGTATTTGCAGAGAGCTTACAAAAAAGTTTGAAGAAGTTAACGTGACAACTCTTGAACAGGCGATATTTTTTTACAAAGAGAACGAACCAAGAGGTGAATATGTGCTCGTTCTCGAGGGAAAGAGTCTTGAAGAACAGGAAGAAGAAAAGAGACAGAGCTGGAAAGAAATGAGCCTCGAAGATCATATGAAATATTATGAAGATGAGGGATTTTCTCATAAAGATGCGATGAAAAAAGTTGCAGCCGACAGAGGAGTCGGTAAACGCGAGATATATCAAGCTCTCTTGGAAAACGGGCAAAAATAATCGATAGCATTTTTCAGTCGAATTTGTTTTTTTTGTGCTAAATTCTTGTTAAAAGATAGACTTTGTAGTATAAAAGAATTATCGGTCATAATTTGTTTTCTTTTCAAAAGATGATTGAAAAGAGAGTACAATTTATTACATAAGATCAAAAATAAAAGAAGAGAGGTCAAATCAGATGGCAGAGATTAATTTAAGTCAGTATGGTATCACAGGAACAACTGAGATAGTTCATAACCCTTCATACGAGTGCTTATATGAAGAGGAGTTAAAGCCTGAACTTACAGGTTACGAGAAAGGACAGGACACAGAGCTTGGTGCTGTCAACGTTATGACAGGTATTTACACAGGCCGTTCACCTAAAGATAAATATATCGTTATGGATGAGAATTCTAAGGACACTGTATGGTGGACAACAGAAGAGTATCCTAACGACAACCACCCTATGACAGAAGAGACATGGGCAAAGGTTAAAGAGATCGCAAAGAACGAGCTTTGCAACAAGAGACTTTTTGTTGTTGACGCATTCTGCGGAGCAAACAAGGATTCTCGTATGGCAGTTCGTTTCATCGTTGAGGTTGCTTGGCAGGCTCACTTTATCAAGAACATGTTTATCCAGCCTACAGATGCAGAGCTTGCAGATTTCAAGCCTGATTTCATCGTTTACAACGCTTCACTTGCAAAGGTTGAGGATTACAAGGCACTTGGACTCAACTCAGAGACATGTGTAGCATTCAATATCAC
>JAFZQT010000044.1 GCA_017620235.1 Butyrivibrio sp.
ACTATCATGGTTGGATGTGATACAAGATTATCGGGTGATATGCTTGCAAGTGCGCTTATGGCAGGCGCTTGTTCTGTAGGGGCAGACGTTGTAAATGTTGGAGTTATTCCGACTCCCGCAGTGGCATATCTTACAAGAAAATACAGAGTTGACGCCGGTGTAGTTATTTCGGCTTCACATAATCCTATGGAATTTAATGGGATAAAGTTTTTTGATGCTAATGGTTACAAGCTTCCTGATGAACTTGAGGATGAGATCGAGGCACTTATAAAGAATAATATGGAAGGCGTTAAGATGCCTACAGGTGCCGGAGTCGGCAAGATCAAGAACAGAAGTGATGCAAAAGAAGAATATATAAATCACAATCTTAGAGCAGTTGATATCAGTCTTTCAGGAATGAAGATAGTAATGGACTGTGCAGAAGGCGCTTCATACTATACATCTGTTGAGGCAATCAGACAGTTGGGAGCAGAAGTAGTTGTTATTCATAACAATCCCGATGGAACCAACATTAATGCCGGATGTGGCTCTACACATATGGAAGAGCTTATGGGCAGAGTTGTTACCGAGAATGCAAATATCGGACTTGCATTTGACGGAGATGCCGACAGATTCCTTGCTGTAGATGAAAAAGGTAAGATGGTTGACGGTGACGAGATAATGGCGATTATCGGTAAGTTTATGAAAGATAACGGTAAACTTGCAAAAGATACTATCGTTGCCACTGTAATGAGTAACCTTGGATTCTTTAAGATGGCAGAGAGGGAAGGCATACAGGTTGATAAAACAAAGGTTGGAGACCGATATGTACTTGAACATATGAAAGAGATCGGTGCAAATCTTGGTGGAGAGCAGTCGGGACACATCATTTTCCTTGATGACAACACTACCGGAGATGGACTGTTATCGGCATTACATCTTCTTGAAGTTATGGTAGTGACCGGCAAGCCGCTTTCAGAGCTTTCAAAAGTTATGGAAGTAATGCCTCAGGCACTTGTAAATGCACATGTGCCGACACATAAGAAAGATTCGTTCATGGAGTATCCTGAGATTGCAGGAGCTATCGCTGAACTTGAAAAAGAATTTGCCGGAGACGGAAGGGTGCTTATCAGACCTTCAGGAACTGAACCTCTCGTCAGAGTAATGATAGAAGGCAAAGAGCAGACTAAGATTGATGAAGAGGCTAAGAAGCTTGCGAAGTTGATCGAGGAGGTTATGTTATAAATGGTTAGTAAGAAGGTAGTCATTACAAACCCTACAGGTTTGCACTTGAGACCTGCGGGAAATCTTTGTAAAGTGGCTATGAATTTTAAATCACATATAACTTTTGCATATGGTGATAATATTGCCAATGCGAAAAGTGTATTGAGTGTTCTCGGCGCTTGCGTGAAATGTGGCGACGAACTTGAGTTTAAGTGTGAAGGTCCTGATGAAGAAGAAGCTATGAGTGCAATGGTTGAAGCTATCGAGGGCGGACTAGGCGAATAAGCCGTATATGTGATTACATGGATCACATGCGCAGATTGACAAAACTATAGGGCGGACGGCAGTTATGCCGTCCGTTTGCTGAGTTAAACAGATAGAATTATTTATACAAGAAGTAAAAGGGAGTAGATATGGATAAGATAATTGTTACGGGATGTAATGGACAGCTTGGAAGAGCAATAAATAAAGAGCTTGGAGCAACAGGAAAATATGAGCTCGTAAATACTGACGTGTTTGAAGGAGAAGGCATTATTCCTTTGGATATCACAGATGTTGATTCTGTAGTAAAGCTTGTAAAAGACGTTAATCCCAAAGCAATAATAAACTGTGCTGCATATACAGCAGTAGATAAGCAGGAGAGTGATATTGATCTCTCATACAAAATAAACGCAATCGGTCCCAGAAACCTGTCTATAGCCTCTTCAGAAGTAGGTGCAAAGCTTGTACATGTTTCTACCGATTATGTATTTGCAGGAAATGCATCAAAGCCTTACACAGAGTTTGATGCTACAGGCCCTGTGAGTGTATATGGAAAGACAAAACTTGCAGGAGAAGAGTTCGTAAAGCAGTTTGCAAGAAACTACTTTATCATCAGAACTGCATGGCTTTATGGAGATGGTAAGAACTTTGTAAAGACAATGCTTAAGCTTTCTGAAAATCATGACGAGGTGAGTGTTGTAAACGACCAGCTCGGAAATCCTACAAGTACAACAGAACTTGCAAAAGCTATTCATTATCTTATGAATACTGAGAACTATGGCATTTTCCACGGAACTTGCGAAGGTGATACAAACTGGGCTGACTTTACAGAAGAGATTTTCAGAATTGCAGGAAAGAAAACTAAGGTCAATCATGTATCTACAGCGGAATACCAGGCTAAGAATCCTCAGTCCGCACCAAGACCGGCATATAGCATACTTGAGAATTACATGTTGAAACTTACAACAGATTTCATGTTTGCTGATTGGCATGATGCAATTGAGCAGTACATTAAGGAACTTGTGTAAAAGATATTAAAAATTGAACATAATAGAGGTTTGAATGCAGTTTTGGAATGAAATACTTGGTAACAAAGTCATAGTTGCTGCTTGTAGCGGATGGTTTGTTGCACAGGTGCTAAAGACAATATTATATGTAATTGTAAATAAGAGCTTTAATCCTGAGAGACTTATGGGTGACGGAGGAATGCCAAGCTCACATTCTGCGACTGTTATGGCGGTCGTGTCATCAACATGTGTGTTGTACGGAGCAGGTTCTTTTGAATTTGCTATATCTGCAGTTCTTGCGCTTATCGTAATGCACGATGCAATGGGTGTAAGATGGGAAACCGGCATTCAGGCTAAGGTCATTAATAATATGATGGATTGGTTCCTTCAGCTTGATAAGGATATACCTGTAGAAGAGAAGCTTAAGGAGTTTGTCGGACATACTCCTATGCAGGTTCTCTTTGGAGCGTTGCTTGGAACATTGATAGGCTATTTTATGGCTAAGATGTAATCTGATATTTTCTAATGGATCGGGAGGGCTAGTTGCTGCATGTTATCAGTTATTCTTATTTGGTTGTATGTCATTGTAACAACATACCTGATAGGATACGGTTTCATAAGTATTATGTTGTCTTTTTCAAAGCATGGCAAAAATGTGCAAAAAGGCAATGAAAAAGCCTACCGATTTCATTCTCACACCGGATATATAATGTCCGGTATCATGATCGCAACAGTTTATGCACAGATCTGGAGTATATTTGACAAAGTAGAATTAAATTGCCATATTTTTCTAATGTTTTTCGCGTGTATCTTTGGAGTTGTCTATAGAGATAAGATGAGCGAAGAACTCAGGATGCTTCTTCGAATTATCCGTTCTTACAAAAGCAGAATATTATATGTGATAGTTTTCTTTTTGATGGCTTACGGAACTTCAAGCGGAATCATGCATTATGATTCCGACCTTTATCATGCGCAGGCTATAAGGTGGATAGAGGAATATGGAGTGATAAAGGGACTAGGTAACCTTCATGTGAGACTTGCATATAACAGCGCTGCATTCCCGCTTTCGGCTTTGTATAGCATGAAATTTCTGGAGTTTAAGCAGTCTTACCATGTTATGGCGGGCTTCTTTGCTCTTGTGCTTGCATGGGAATGTGTTGAAATAAAGAGTATCGTCAGAAGAGGGCATATCATAATATCAGACTTTGCAAGGCTTGCCGCGATCTATTATCTCTTTGGAATATTTGATGAGATGGTAGCTCCTGCATCTGACTATTTCCTTGCTACGCTGGTATTCTATATCGTGATCAAGTGGCTTGATCTGTACGTAAGACGCGAACATTCATATGTGCCGTATATTTTCCTGACTTTTCTGAGTGTATTTGCAACAACGATCAAACTTGTTGCAGCTCCGCTTATTCTGATAGCGACTATCCCGATTTACCGACTTCTTAATAATAGGACAAAGCATAAACTTCAAGTTTTCTATGCATCTATTTTAGGAGCGCTGACGATTTCAATTCCGTTCTTTGTAAGAAATGTATTGATATCGGGGTGGCTAATGTATCCTGTGACCGCGATAGATCTTTTTAATGTTCCATGGAAGATTCCCAAGGGTGTTGCGGAATATGATGCGCTTGAGATAAAGACATTCGGAAGAGGATTTTCAGATGTGCCAAATAACGCGCATTTGTCCTTTACAGAGTGGTTTCCTAAATGGTTTGGCGATCTTTCTGCATTCAACAAAATGGTCATTATAATGGATGTTGTTGCGATATTGATATATGTATTGCTTTCGGCGCATTATATCATAGTGGATGTAAAAGAAGGAACGTTTGGAAATAAGAAAATAACGGGGAAGATATTTGATATAAATATGAGAAGTATGCTAAGGACAGGAGATTTCTTTGCGATAGGCGGCACGATGATAGTCTGCTTCCTGTTCTGGATGGCAAGCGCACCTCTTATCAGATACGGCATTGTGTTTGCGCTTCTTACAGCGGTAGTCATACTTGGAAGAGTAGTTATCCTTATCATAAATAAGTTTGATAAACGTAGAAAAGAAGTTCTTGTTAAAAGCTTTACAGCCGTAATGCTGCTGTGGCTTGCTTTCAAAGGAGTAAACCTCGTTGCAGAGGCGGAAAAGAGATTTAATTCTGCATATCTTCTAAATCAGCAAGACTACGGTGTTTACGAAGTGAAACGCTATGAAGTAAACGGAGTTCCATTCTTTTATCCCACTGAAGGTGACAGAGTGGGATATGATCCATTCCCGTCTTCGCCAGAGAACCTTACGGGTAAGCTTGAATTTTTAGGCGATAGATTGGAAGATGGTTTTAAGAAAGTAAATTGAGAATTGGGCTTTGGAAGCTGTATGTACAGCTTTTGAAAAAGCCATGGGAATGTTTATCTGAAAATGTAAGTATTTGGATAAGCAAGATATTTTTCAAATTGAAAAAGACCGAAAATGCTGACTGTTTTGAGCAACGTCGAAAGGAAGCATTTTCGGTCTTTTGAAGTTATGAAAAATACTGCGAAGCCAACACGAACATTTTTAGATAAACATACCTGTGGCTTGGAAAAGCTTACATCAGCGTTCTGCACGCATAGGATTTTCAAGGAAATCTTTGTATGCAAGCTTGATGCCGTCATCAAGTTCGGTTTTATATGTCCAGCCAAGTTCTTTTGCTTTTGATACATCAAGAAGCTTTCTGGGAGTTCCGTTTGGCTTTGAGGGATCCCATCTGATCTCGCCTGTGTAGCCTACGATAGAAGCAACTTTCTCTGTGAGCTCTTTTATTGTAAGCTCTTTTCCTGTACCTGCATTAACTGTCTCGTCGCCGCTGTAGTTATTCATAAGGAATACACAGAGGTTTGCGAGATCGTCTACATACAAGAACTCTCTCAAAGGACTTCCGTCGCCCCAACATGTTACATAGGGAAGATTCTGTTCCTTTGCCTCATGGAATCTTCTGATAAGTGCAGGAAGAACATGAGAGTGAGTAGGATGATAGTTGTCGTTTGGTCCGTAAAGGTTAGTAGGCATTACGGAAATATAATCGGTTCCGTACTGCTTGTTGAGGTATTCGCAGTACTTAAGTCCGGATATCTTTGCAAGAGCATAAGCTTCGTTTGTTTTTTCAAGAGCAGATGTCAGAAGGCAATCCTCTTTCATCGGCTGAGGTGCCATTCTGGGATATATGCATGATGATCCGAGGAATTCAAGCTTTTTACATCCGTTTTTCCAAGCTGCGTGGATAACGTTCATCTCAAGGATCATGTTCTCGTACATGAAATCTGCAAGAGCTTCTGAATTACCCATGATTCCGCCAACCTTGGCAGCTGCGAGGAAAACATAATCGGGCTGTTCGGTTTCAAAGAATTTCTCAACAGCGTCCTGTCTTGTAAGATCAAGCTCTTTGTGAGTTCTGGTTACTATATTAAAATAGCCCTGATTCTTAAGCTCTCTAACGATTGCTGAGCCAACCATTCCTCTGTGACCTGCAACATATATTTTGTCATTTTTCTCCATCATGATCCAAGTCCTTCTTTCTTTATTTATCGATTCCCTTTTCAAGGAATTCTACAAGATTGAATTCAAGGCGTTCACTTGCTCTTTCTGTAGCAACTTTCTTCATGTCGTGCTCAACCATGATCTTAACAAGCTCTTCGAAAGAGGTTGACTGAGGATTCCAATGAAGTTTTTCTTTTGCTTTGGTAGGATCGCCCCAAAGGTTTACAACGTCTGTAGGTCTGTAGAAATCAGGAGATACTTCGATGAGTACCTTTCCTGTAGCCTTGTCATAACCCTTTTCGTCAGCGCCTTCGCCCTTGAACTCAAGCTCGATTCCTGCATAGTGGAAAGCAAGCTGTGCGAACTCACGAACTGAGTGCTGTACGCCTGTTGCGATAACGAAATCTTCGGGCGTGTCGTTCTGAAGGATGAGCCACATACATTCTACGTAGTCCTTAGCGTATCCCCAGTCACGAAGACTTGAGAGATTACCAAGGTAGAGCTTATCCTGTTTGCCCTGTGCAATTCTTGAAGCTGCAAGAGTGATCTTACGTGTAACGAAAGTCTCTCCGCGGCGTTCTGATTCGTGGTTGAAAAGAATACCTGAGCAGCAGAACATGTTGTAAGCTTCTCTGTACTCTTTTATGATCCAGTATCCGTAGAGCTTTGCAACAGCGTAAGGGCTGTAAGGGTGGAAAGGAGTGTTCTCGTTCTGAGGAACTTCCTCAACCTTTCCATAGAGCTCGGATGTGGATGCCTGATATATTCTACAGGTATCGGCAAGACCGCATTGACGGACTGCTTCCAATATTCTGGTAACACCTACAGCGTCAACATCAGCTGTAAACTCAGGTGAATCAAAAGATACCTGTACATGTGACTGTGCTGCAAGGTTGTAGATCTCAGTAGGACGAACCTTTGACACTACGCCAATGATACTCATTGAATCGCCGAGATCACCGTAGTGAAGATGGAAGTGTGGCTTACCTTCAAGATGTGCGATTCTCTCGCGGAAATCTACAGATGATCTTCTGATGATTCCGTGAACATCGTAACCTTTTTCAAGAAGGAACTCTGCAAGGTAAGAACCGTCTTGTCCCGTTATACCCGTAATAAGTGCGATTTTATCCATGTAATACTCCTAATATTTTTATGATAATTTCTTCTCATTAAGTGTTTATTTTATCATAGTTTATCACTTTTTAACAGCTGAAGTGAAAAATTAAATTCCACTTCAAAAACGTCATTCTGAAGAGTTGAAGTTACTCGGGAGTTTGACAGTTAAATCGCATTAAAAGTAATTGCAGGTCGCACCAGACCTGTATTTTTTTTGTCAAATTTTACATTTTATTATATAGTGATATATAGTGATATATGTTATAATAAGGACTGGGGGTAATTATTAT
>JAFZQT010000045.1 GCA_017620235.1 Butyrivibrio sp.
ACGCTATGGAACAAATGACAGTTACGGCCAAAATTCAGATATCTGTTAATGCAGGCAGTAAGGTTTTGCTTGATGAAACCATGTCTGTTTATTCTGATGCCTGTAATTATGTATCTGACTATGTGTTCCAGACTCACGACCTTAAACAGTTTTCTCTTAACAAGGTTTTGTATTCTACGCTTCGGGAGAAGTTTGGCTTAAAATCTCAGATGGCACAATCTGTTTTTAAGACCGTTATCGCAAGATATAAGACCATTCTTGAAAATCAGAAAGAATGGATTAAACCATCTTTCAAAAAGCCGCAGTATGACCTTGTATGGAACAGGGATTATTCTCTTACACAAAACTGTTTTTCTGTTAATACATTAAATGGTCGTGTAAAACTTCCATATTTTGCTGAGGGTATGTCTAAATATTTTAACCATGATACCTATAAGTTTGGGACCGCCAAGCTTGTAAACAAGCATGGTAAATACTTTTTGCATATCCCTGTAACTTATGATATTGAGGAAAGCAATATCTCCGATATCTGTAATGTGGTCGGCATAGACAGAGGTATCAACTTTGTCGTTGCCACTTATGATAGTAAGCACAAGTCTGGGTTTGTAAGTGGGAAAATTATTAAACAGAAACGTGCTCATTATTCCAAACTCCGTAAGGAACTTCAAATGCGTCAGACTCCATCTGCAAGACGTAGATTATCAGCTATCGGTCAGCGAGAAAACCGTTGGATGCAGGATGTAAATCATCAAGTATCAAAGGCACTCGTTGAATCAAACCCGAAGCATACACTCTTTGTCCTTGAAGATTTGTCGGGCGTTCGCAATGCTACAGAGCGTGTCAGAACTAAAGATCGCTATGTTTCCGTATCTTGGTCTTTCTACGACCTTGAACAGAAACTTATCTACAAAGCTAAACAGAACCAGTCTACCGTTATTAAGGTTGACCCTCGCTATACAAGCCAGTGCTGTCCTGTCTGTGGACACATTGAAAAAGCTAACCGTAACAAGAGGATACATCTGTTTGCTTGTAAGAACTGTGGCTATAAGTCTAATGATGACCGCATTGGAGCTATGAATCTGTACCGCATGGGAATCAACTATCTCGAAGATAGTCAAGTACCTGATACAGTTACGGCAGAGTAAATCTTTGTCGTAAGGGGCGGCGTCAACCGTCCCATGATGCGACCCCACGGAAGTTACACCGACAAAATGTAGGAGTTAGCTAACGAACTACAGGGGAGTCGCAAGCCCATTACCTTTAGGTGATGGGTAAGTTGACTAGTGACAATATGATCCCTATACCCTATTTTCATCCAAAGTTCCGCAGTATGTCTAAGTTCTTCATCTGTCTTTTCATACGGATGCTTAATATATCTTGGACAAGCTGCACAGTCATTACCACAGGCTGCTATAATCTTTTCATTCATAATATGCCTCGCCTCGATCAATTCTCAGTTATAAGATTACAATCTTACTATACCTTGGTTTTGTCAATTTAATCATACAACCACCTTAAAAGCCCTTAAGACCTATGATGGTCCGAAGGGCTTATAGAGTACTTAAAACTTATCATTAACCTTCCATAACATCCCCTAACGGAAAGGGGATCACATTTTTTGGCTCATGTTTCCGAGCATTCCATAATGTAAGCTTTTGCTGCATATTCATCCAGCTTTCAACGGAAGTATTCGTTGCCTTACTGATCCTTAATGCCATTTCCGGGCTTAACGAAGCTTTTTCATTCACAAACTCGGACAATGCTTTTCTGCTAACTCCAAGCATATGTGCAGTCTCAGTTACTGTTAAATTTAATGGTTTCATTACATCTTCCAGAAAAACAGTTCCGGGATGTGTTGGTTTTCTTGTCATCATTGCAGCCCTCCTTCCTTAGTGATAATCCATATAATCTACCAAATATGCATCCTGACAAGTTTTGGTGCATGATCAGGCTGGATGCCCTTCTTGGATCCGGTTTTGTAGAATTCTTTTAAGCCTTTGTGCGCAAATGATTTAATCATGTATATATTATAACCTGTAACGTATCAGGTATCAATTTTAGTGATTAGTAATTTACATCTGATACGTTATATTAATAGTTATTTCTTTACCACGTAATTTAACATCCCAAAGATCCCCCACATCACCCTGGACAAAAGAAATATGCTCACAATCATCAAGTCTTTTCTTTGCCTGTTCAAGCATATCTACACTGTAATCAAGGCAGGTAATGTTCGCTTTTGAAAGGCTTCTCCACTTCTTCTCTGTAAATACTGCTGTCCCTACGGGCACATCAAGCAGCGTCCCAGAGAAATCATCCGGCACATAAGCCAGATGCGAGAGTATATTTCCTGACAAAAGTTGTTGTACCACCAAACTCACTCATGGTTAGTCCAGATGGCACATAGCAGGAACCAGCCCAAATAATCCGTACTCTTTCATTAGAGCACAGATACCACATTTTGAAAACCTCGTAGCAACTACGAGGTTTTCTCAGGCTGAAGACAAAGTCTACTTTATTATGAAGGTCGAGGTTTATGACCACTGTGCTCTTTCTGAAAAGCTTTAGTTCTTCCAGGCATGGTTTTTAATCATTTACGATACTTCGTAGAGATTTCCGGAGCCTTGTCTGCCTAAATTTGCATTTTCTCAATTCGAGCAGGTGAATTTTACGCGCTGCCAACAATCCATATTCTTGATTTCGTTTTCTCGTCTTCCAAAGTCATATTTATGGCATTTTTATCAATATTGCGTTAAATTTCAGCAAAAAATGTCTGCCTAAAATCGCATTTTTCAAATTCCAGCAGACACCTCTGTGTTTGAACGGGGTCCATGCCTGCCAATACCCCATATAGCCTTCCCCCTTAATCACCCATGTGCATAAAGCAAAACATGCCGCAAGGATGCGAAGCACTTGGCTTGTCCTTGCGGCATGTTGGTTTATGCTACAATCTTCTGGATCGGGGAAGGCATAAGAAAAGTCCACTTTACGTAGTGGACTTTGCCTACACTCTGAAGCCCGCCTTTTGACGGGCTTTATTTCATTATTTGTTTTTGCATGAACAGGCAGCCTTGTGGCATGCACCTGCTGATGGACATCCGATGCAGTGTACACCTTTTTTCTTTTCCTTATAGATATACCTGATCGCAAGTCCAAGGATCAAAGCGATTATTACAATTGCAATAAAATCTACCATACTACTAACACTTTCTTTTAAATACAGATCAGTCCAGCTTGTACTCCAAAGCCATCGCTTTCTGATTTCTCTGGATCAAGTATACAATAACTGCCGCAAAAACAGCAATTGCGATAAGTCCATATGCAAAGCCCACTCCAAAAGCACCTGTTGTGATAAGAGTACCGATCTGGTATACAAGGAATCCAACTGTAAATCCTGTTGCAAGCTGAAGTCCTATTGCGCCCCACAGCCACTTAGCTGATTTCATCTCAGAGTTCATGGCACCAAGAGCTGCAAAACAAGGCGGTGTGTAGAGGTTGAACATAAGATATGCAAGGGCTGCAACCTTTGTAATTCCCATAACTGCTGCTACTGCATTTCCTTCACCAATGAGCTCAAGCTCTTCTGTATCGATGAGGTTAGAGATTGCAAATACAGTTGCGATAGTTCCAACAACGTTCTCTTTTGCGATAAAGCCTGTGATAGCCGCTGCAGCAAGCTGCCAGCTGACAATACCAACTACGGGTACGAGAAGATATGCAAATGGTCCTGCAACTCCTGCAAGGATTGATGTGCCCTCCATGCCTTCTTCAACCGGCTGGAAGTTAAAGTCGAAGGTCTGCATGATCTGTACAACCGTGTTACATACAAGGATAACTGTTCCGGCCTTAACGATATATGCCTTACCTCTTTCAAGCATTGACTTAATCGCAAATGTAAGGCTTGGCACCTTGTACTCAGGAAGTTCAATGATAAAGAAGCTCTTTCTGTACTTCATACCTGTGATAACCTTGATAAGAAGTGCTCCAAGGAGGATCAGAAGGATACCGCCCATGTAGCAGATAAAGCTGACCCATCTTGACTCCGGGAAGAAAGCACCGGCAAAAAGAGCTATTACAGGAAGCTTGGCTCCACATGGCATAAAGGTTGCCAACATTGCTGTAGCACGTCTTTCTCTCTCGTTCCTGATGGTTCTGCAGGCCATGATAGCCGGGATTCCGCAACCGGTTCCGATGATCATAGGAATAACTGACTTACCTGAAAGACCAACTCTCTTAAAGATAGGATCAAGAACAACTGTTGCTCTTGCCATGTATCCGCAATCCTCTAAAAGAGCTATGAGGAAGTACATAACCATAACCAGCGGAAGGAAACCAACAACCGCTCCAACACCGCCGATGATACCATCAACAAGCAGAGCATACAGGAGTGGATTGGCATCTGCCATTGCATCTCCTACCATTCCCTGGAAGGACTCGATCCAGCCTGCAAGGATATCTGCAAGCCATGTTCCAACTGTTGTCTGTGAGATATAGAATACAAGCCACATGATGGCTGCGAAAATCACGATACCAAGAACAGGATGTGTAACTATATTGTCGATTGTGTCGCCGAAATTCTTATCCTTAGTAAATACCTTACGATTTTCAACTTCGCTTACGATCTTATTAACAAACTCAAATCGCTTTCTGTCAGCTGCCTCAACCTCAGCCTTACTTGTAAGATCCACATTGCCCTGAACGTAAGGCTCTTTCTGTCCTTTACCTTCAAGCTCTGCAGCTGCCTTAACAACTTCCTTAAGGCCCGTCTCGGAAGTAGCTACAGTCTTGATTACAGGACATCCAAGTTTCTCTGAAAGAAGCTTCTCATCAATCCTGTTGCCCTTCTTGTCATTGGCGTCGTTCTTGTTAAGAGCAACAACTACAGGTACTCCAAGTTCAAGGAGCTGTGTTGTGAAAAAGAGACTCCTGCTAAGATTTGTTGCATCGACGATATTGATGATCGCATCCGGATGCTCATTCTTAACATATCCGCTTGTGATGCTCTCCTCTGATGTGAATGGAGACATTGAATATGCTCCGGGAAGATCAACTGCGATCAGTTCCTTGTCACCATCATAGTAGCTCTTTTTGATAGCGCTCTCTTTCTTGTCAACTGTAACACCGGCCCAGTTACCGATCTTTTCAGATCTACCGGTTAAGGCGTTGTACATGGTTGTTTTGCCGCTGTTGGGATTACCCGCCATAGCGATTCTCATTTTCTTTTCCTCCTAAAATTGCTATATCATTCAAAACACATTTAAATGTATCTTTGAAACTTACTGAACTCTGAT
>JAFZQT010000046.1 GCA_017620235.1 Butyrivibrio sp.
ATGTATCCCCAGTTCTCGGGATAGAGCATCTCATCGGCAGCAGTAAGGCCTGACTCCTGGATAGCCTTGATCTGCATATGTCTCATGGCAATAAGACCTGCGCGGAAATCTGTCTTTCCTTCGGGATCGGGCTGGGATGTGATTCCCTTGTAGCCTTCACCTGTTGTACGAGGCTTGTTAGTATATATTCTGGGAATAAGGATTAGCTTGTCCTTAACCTTATCGTTGAGTTTACCAAGACGTGAAACATAGTCGCATACGGCATCCTCGTTGTCTGCGGAGCAGGGACCAACGATAACAAGGAATTTATCACTTTTACCTGTAAAAACATCCTCGATCATGGCATCTCTTTCAGCCTTGAGCGTGGCAAGTTCTTTTGTTAAGGGAAATTCATCCCTGATCTCATCGGGGGTGGGTAACTTCTGTATGTAATCAAATGACATCAATATGTCCTCCATGAATAAATATTCGTATGCTACTATAGCACTTTAAACTGTAAAAGTAAACACTAATTTACTCGTTTTTAGTTATTATATCAAGCTCGTCAATAGTAAGATTGTAAAGCGCGGCAATCCTGCTGTTGATCTCGGTTATGTATCTTGCTTTTTTATCCGAAGTGAGAATCTTTTTCGCAAGCTCTGATATTTCGCGCTCAGTCGCAGGATCACACTTCGCGATAGGGAGCCTTTCAATCTCAGACCGCAGAACCTTCATATTCTTGCAGGTATGAGTGTAGTAAAAAGAGAGCACGGGCGAATTGAGCACCGCAAGTATATAGAGCGCGCTGTAGCCCTTAACCTTCGGAATAAGTATATTCGCGCTGTTAAGAGACAGGCGCTGCCTGTCATCGTACGCAAAGACGGGCTTATTGCATATAAATTTATACAAAAGCTTTTCTTTTGCCCTGTACATGCACTCGGGCGCTATCTGTTGAAATTTTCCGGGCTCATATTTTATATAGTTCGCAATCTCTTTGATTGTATATTTATCAATTTCTGAGCCTTTGATGATCTCTTCGTAGCCGGCTTTTTTGACAGGGGACAAAAGAGCTTTATTTGCCCCTGTTACGATACCTAGGGCAAATTCGCAGTTGTCTTTTAGCGTAAAGTGGTCGATTTCATCTATTTTATTGAGAACTTTTTTCTCAGCATCATCAGATAACATGTGAAAAGAGCTTGTATCAAGGTTTTCACACTTTGTCTCAAAGCTTTTTGTAAGGACCAGCCTTTCGGGGAAGATTCCTTTTGAAGGATCCGTGTTATTTTTTGACGAGACGCTCTTTTTGTAAAAAGCTACAGATGTCTTGAAACTATCTGTGTGTGGCGTCTTGAGCGTAAGGAGTATGCAGGGGCACTGCACCTTATCAAAGATCTCGCCCATGTAATATAGAGTAGTAATGTTTGATTTTTCTGCGATGATGCTTCTTATGTTCTCGTGTACGCCTGAACCGAGCAGTGTTTCGGGAAGGACAAAAGACATTGTTCCTCCGTCTGATAAAAGACTAAGAGCCCTTTCCGTAAAAATTGAAAACGACTCGGGAGTGCCGGTTACGCACGCGCACTTGTAGATCTCGGACAGACTCTTGATCTCATCTTTGGAATAAGAGTAGCCCCAGGGGGGATTTCCGATTATGTGGTCAAATTCTTGCGTGACGCGCTCTGAGCCTGCCGGCATCAGGAAATCAGCCGCTTTAATATTTTTAAATAAGATATTGAGATCGGCACTATTTTTGATGCCGTATTTTACCGCGAGATTTATCCTGGCAATTGCGGCAGCCGTGCTGTCAATATCGTATCCGTAGATGTATTTAAGCGGAATGTTTTTGGGGAGCCTTAAAAGAAAGTTTCCCGTTCCGCAGGAAGGATCGCATATCGTCTCGCTTCTTTCTGTGCGCAGATTCTCAATGCATTTGTCTACAACATAGAAAGGAGTGTAGTATGCTCCCGATGCTTTTTTTGCCTTGAGGGAGCGAAGCGAGATGTAGAGCATGCCAAGGGTATCTTCGCCTTCTATATAAGAAAGAGGATACTCTTTGAGCACAGGTAAAATGTCTGAGAAGCCTTCGCACGGCTCGGAACATATAGGCGCGATAAGGCTTTTTTTACCCGAATCATCAAGTGAGAGAGCGCTGAGAAAAGACTCCGCGTAATAAGCGATGATCGAAAGGATTTCTTTTTCCGAGATATCGCATTTGCCGCTGAGCGCGCCGATCATGGATGATATTGTGTTATAATTCTGCGAAGCTTTGCTGATGTATGACTTTGGAATGAACTGACCGTTTGCGGTGCTCTTGTTTCTTCTGCGCTTTAGAAGGTCTGAGTCTGCAAGGTTTTCTTTAAGATTTATAATCGTTTCTTTATTAAGAAGATATGACTTTGTGACTTTTTGAGCCGGAAGCTTATCGAGCTTTATCCAGTTTTTTACCGTCGCCGAAGAAATGCCCAAAATCTCGGCAGTTTCGTCAATGGAGATCATATCTTTTTGATTAGAAATTTGATCTTGGTTTTTCATAAAAACAATTATCGCGATTATGGGCTTTTTTTTCAAGTATATGTTACACTGATTCTGTGCAGTAAATTTACAAGAGGGGCGAGTTTGATGGACAGAACAAAAAGTATTGTAAGAACAAGTATTATAGGAATTGCAGCAAATATTTTGCTGTCTGTATTTAAAGCATTTGTGGGCATTGTGTCCCACTCTGTAGCAATCACGATGGATGCGGTCAACAACTTAAGTGATGCGTTTTCATCGGTGATTACGATAGTCGGAGCGAAGCTTTCCGCGCGTGAGCCTGACAGGAAGCACCCTTATGGATACGGCAGGGTAGAGTATCTTTCGGCGATGGTGATCGGCATCATAATTTTGTACGCCGGAATCACATCTCTTACTGAGTCAGTCACGAAGATAATTCATCCGGAGACGCCTGACTACGGCACACCGGCACTTGTCATCGTATCTGCAGCGATCGTTGTGAAGATTGTGCTTGGTCTTTATACCAAGAAGATGGGTGAAAAATTTGATTCAGACTCACTTGTTGCGTCGGGAAAAGATGCGCTCAACGATTCAATAATCTCAACATCTACGCTTGTTGCTGCGATCATTTTTATCGTGGCGGGCGTAAGTATAGAGGCGTACATCGGTGTCATTATTTCTTTTGTCATCTTAAAGACAGGTTTCGAGACGCTCAGAGATACCGTGAGCATGACTCTTGGAGAGAGAATTACGCCGGAGCTTGCAAAGCGCGTTAAGACAAGCATAAACGAACTTGAAGAAGTAAAGGGCGTGTACGATCTTATCATTCACAATTACGGTTCAGAGAGGCTTATAGGCTCTGCACATGTAGAGATTCCCGATACGCTTACGGCTGTGGAGATTGATGCTCTTGACAGAGTTATTGCCAAAAAAGTTTATGTCGACACCGGAATTACAATGGGCGGAATTTCAGTTTATTCAACAAATTCGGGCGATGAGATTTCTGTCAAAGCGCGCAAAGAGATTGCGAAGATGACTGGCGAGTATGATGAAGTTTTGCAGATACACGGCTTTTACATGAATCACAAGACAAAAGAGATCAGGTTCGATCTTGTTGTCGATATCGAAGCGAAGAACAAGAGAGAGATTCTTTCCGCGGTTTCAAAGCGCGTAGAAGAGATGTATCCCGAATATGTTGTTGAAGTACTTTTGGACTATAATTTTTCAGACTGAGATTTAGTCTTTTAAAGATGGAAGGCGAGAATATATGATGTTATTTGATTTCTTTTCAAAGAAAACTTCATCTGTGCCTGCGTATGATTACGATCCGTTAAAAGAGAAGCCGATAATTCATGCATCCATCTGCACCGGAGAGCAGGTCGCGGGCTTTAAGAATCTTACGACCGGCGAGTTTCATGAGATCATGCTTATCAGAAATGAGAAAGATCTGGAAGAATTTAAGAGTGCATTTGGACTTGATACGGTGGGAAAAGAGTATTAAAAAATGAGAATAAAAAAGAACAAGAAGCCTTTTAATAAGAGCTCCTTGTTCTTTTTATTTTCATTATCTTTGTACAATAAATTGGAGATGCAAGACCAAAATGATCCACAAATGAACGGGATATACAACATAGAACAGGTACTTGCTGGATGCTGTGTTCTTGCCTCTTTTTCCGTTATACAGATGTATAAATGGAATCAGCGAGAACATTGCCCACTGGCTGAAGTCGCACAGATAGGTATAAAGGTCGCAGGAATTTGAGGTGTAATAATTGTAAAGTCCAAATGCCAATATGATGATGCACCAGACGATTATTCCCACATATTGCAAATGCTTTTTATCATGGAAAAGCCATACAACAAAGGCAACAGGCAACAAATATATTCCGCCTTCACAGAAAATGCTCAAAGCTGCGGTTATGAATGCCAGAAAAATATTCAGTACTTTTCTGTTATGCTGCCTTACATTTTCCAAACACCAGACAAATGCAAACAAGGATGCAAGGGTAAGGAAAATATTATTCCATGGGAGATAAAAATCGTATTTCTGCGGATCGAGATGATGGAATAGCTCATTGATAGCGGTATTTCCAAGCTGCATTATTATTCCGGCAACCAATAGTCTTATAAGGAATTTTAAGCGGTTTCTTGTGTGATAGAAGCCATCTATCATCAGGTACAAAAATAGCGGTGCAACAAATCGTGTAATTAAAGAAATGAATCTTGGTTGTGAATGAAATAGGTATGTATGAATATGATCAAGTATCATGAATACAAGTGCTATCATTTTTAGTTTATATGAATCAAGTCCTTTTTCCATAGGATACCTCCTGTCTTTTTATTTTTATGAAAAAAAGGTGTAGCCTTTCAATTTAGCTACACCTTCATATATATAAATTGCTGTAGAAAAATTACTCAAGGTTTAAGGTCTTTTCTGTTATAACTGCGGATGTATGGTTGAGTAAGAAACATAGTATTACAGCGCTAATGGCTTCTGCTGCGAAAATAATGCTGGCTTGTAGTTCTGATATGGTGCCGTCATGGTTGCCGCCGGTGTTGTACATAATGGCAGCTAATCCTCTATATAATAAACTTGCAAGGGCACAAACAACAAAACACGTAAATACGTAACATATTATAGTTCCGATAAGTTTATGCTTTTTCCATAAACATCCTATGGTTACTGAGAAGTTGCTTATAAATATGTTGGAAACAGCAATAAGTGAAAGAATAATAAAGGCAACAATTGAACCGCCAATATCTTCTGATAAAAATACGTTACGTGAGGATTCATTGTGTAGACAAACCCCAATTATGATAGAAACAAAAACGGTGAATGTCCAGATGGCACCGGTAAGCATTTTTGAAGAAATAACTTGCTTGATGCTTGCGGGTAAAGTGAAAGCAAGGTATCCTTCTGCCGAGTACAAGCTTTTGTAGTAGCGAACTGGAAGATAAACGAATGTCAGCATAAATGCTGAAGCCTGGAGCATAAATATTAAGAATGCAATTGTATTTAAAGTGGAATTATTGGAAGATTCTCCGACTATTCCGAGGAAAATACCGGCACATATAATAATCCCGCATATAAGAGTTATTATTTTCCATGTTTTCTTTATTTCATATTTAATTAGTTTCTTTAATGTAGTAAATTTTTCCGACATATGTATACCTCTCTAAAAAATATTGATTCATCGGAGTTATTCAAGGTTTAAGGTATCTTCTGTGACTGCTATTGACGCACGGGTAAGTATGAAGCAAAGGATAATTCCACCAATACCGTCCATTGCCAGAGTAATGCTTCTTTGTAATTCAGTTACGGTGCCGTCGTTGTTGCCACCTATACGGTATAAAAAGCCTTCCATAGAACCGGTTAATATAAGTGCGATTAAACCAACAACAAGCCATGTGCAAAAGTAGCACAGCAAAGTGCCGGCAAGCTTGTGTTTTTGCCATGATTTTCCTACTGTTACTGAGAAGTAGCTTATCCAAAGATTGGAAAGGCTGAACATTAAAATAAAGAAAATGAAGGCAATTGTCAGGCATATATCATCGGAAGACAAAGCTTCAGAACCGGGAGCGGAACTGTTAAAAGCGCCACTCAAAGGAAGAGTAATAAAGGGAGATGCCATTACAGCAATGATCCAGATTGCACCTACAATCATTTTGGAGGAAACTACTTCAGCGATGCTTGCGGGCAATGTGAAAGAAAAATATCCTTCTGATGAGTACAGGCTTTTATAGTAGCGAATTGGTAGATATACCGACATTAGCATCATCAGTAGAAATGAGATTGATGATATTATATCTCCGGCGCCTGATTCGTTGAGCTTTAATAGCCCTGTAATGCGGAAGAATTCCTGCAAAAGACCGATTACTATAATAATGCCACAGATAAGTGCCGGAATTTTCCAAGTTTTCTTCAATTCATATTTAATAAGCTTTTTTAACATCTGTATACCTCTCTGAATAATTCATCAATTGACTTGCCGTATTCAACTCTTATGTCATCTGCTGATTTATGAAGCTTGATTGTTCCGTCATGAAGGAAAATTGCTTCATCAATTATTTTTTCTACGTCAGTTATCAGATGAGTTGAAAACAGAATAGAAGCGGAAGGATCGTAGTTTCCTATGATAGTGCGCAAAATATATTCTCTTGCGGCAGGATCTACTCCGGCGATAGGTTCATCAAGAATATAAAGCTTTGCTCTGCGGCTCATTACAAGAATCAACTGCACCTTCTCTTTTGTTCCTTTTGAAAGAGATCCCATCACGGATTTTGGATCTATCTTTAGGCTGGAGAGCATATCATTAGCTCTTTCCGTGTCAAAATCGCTGTAGAATTCCTTGAAGGTTTCAATGATATCTTCGACAACCATATTGTCATCAAGATAGGAATGATCGGGAAGATATGAGATGATTTTTTTGCTTTCTACTCCGATAGGATTGCCATTAACGGAAACGATGCCTGAGGTTGGACGTAAAAGACCGCAGATAATCTTTATCATTGTGGTCTTGCCACTTCCGTTAGGTCCGAGCAATCCGGTGATATGTCCGGGTTCAAGAGTCAAATCTATATTATCCAGGGCTTTGATCTTTTTATAATTTTTTGTGAGCCCTTTTATTTCCAACAAGTTATCCATACTTTTTTCTCTCCTTTATACAAATGCTTTATCCGGTTTATTTGCTTACATATTTCTTGACCAGCTGCAAGATTTCTTCCTCGCTAAAGCCTAATTTCTTCATGTTCTTAAAAAATTCTTCGATTTGCGTATTTATAAGTGATGTCTTCAAGTCTTTAATCATATTCTCGTTCTCCGTTATAAAACGTCCACTGGTTCTTTCTGAGTGAACAAGCCCTGTCTGTTCAAGATCACTGAGTGCTTTCTGCATTGTGTTAGGATTAACGCCGGCTTCAGCTGCAAGGTCGCGAACGCTTGGAAGCTTATCACCTGCTTTGTACTTTCCTGTTGCAATGTCATTCTGAATGTGCTCAATAATCTGTACAAAGATTGGACCATCCGAATTAAGGTTCCATGGCATAATGCGTTTTTCCTTTCTAAAAAAATGATATTGTATTACTGTATTAAATGCTTAGTACAATAATACAATAACCCCGACGAGAGGTTTTGTCAACATGTAATATTGTGGTATTATCAAGGAAATACATTTTTATGGAGGAAAAGAGAAATGGGCATTAATTCAATAGATGCAGAGGATGATCAGTTTGCGTATCGCTACGATACACAGCTCTTAATTGATAGGAGAGATAAGGATCTCGATGAGGATGAGATTGCTGATTACATAACAGAACATTTTGAAGGAAACAGTCTGATCGCAGCAGGAGATGAGGATCTTATCAAGATACATTTTCATACAAATGAGCCTTGGAAGATTCTTGAGTACTGCAACACCGTAGGCGAGATCTACGATATCGTCGTAGAAGATATGATCAGACAGGCAAACGGGCAGCAGGGCTAAGATAAAATATGGAACTTAAGAGACTTAAGCATAACTTAACTGTCTGCAAGGTTGAGAAAACTACGGACATAGATTTGAATTCAGAATTCTATTTTATAGGAAAGACCGATGAGGAAATATCGCTTGTGTGCAAAACGGACGATGCACCGAAGAACACTATCGAGCGGGATGACGGCTGGAATGCTTTTAGAATAGAAGGCGTGCTAGATTTTTCGCTTATAGGAATCTTGGCAAAAATCTCCGGCATACTTGCAGATAACAAGATTGGTATTTTTGCTGTATCTACCTATAATACAGATTATATTCTCGTCAAAGAAGATAATTTTGACAGGGCAATGAGCGTGCTTGAAGATGCAGGATATATTGTAAGGTGAGGCAAGAGATATGTGTGATGTAAAAAAATATAGCGATATATATAAAGAAATTGCAAAATTAAATCCTAAAGATACGCTTCAGCTTGTTCTTGAAAGTGAAACAGAAGAGGAGAAGGATTTTTACGAAATGGTTGGAGATTTTCTTCTTCAGAAAAAGCAGCGAGAAATACTTGGGATAAATACACAGTGATGAAGAGCGAATATAAGACGAAACCAAGAAATCTTATAATAGAATATCTAAAGGCCAACGCAGACACGAGATTTACGGCGAGGGACATTCTCAACGCGGTCAAAGATAAAGAGGATGGTCTGGATAGATCGACTGTATATCGTAATCTGGAACGCTTGTGTAAAGAGGGGAAGCTTGTAAAGTATAAAGAAGCTGATGTTAACGCCTCTTGTTACCAATATTCTGAGGGGCATGAGTCCTGCCATGAGCATATGCATGCGCAGTGTTCCGAGTGCGGAAGAATTTTTCATCTTGATAACAGCATTTTTAAGAGTGCAGCAAAAAAGATGACGGAAGAATACGGGATCGAGATCGATTACGGAAAGAGTGTGATCATCTGCGTGTGCGACAAGTGCATGACAAAGCGCGAGCAGAAATGAACGTGGAACAATCTGTTGACATTCTTCATATTACAGAACTATAATTATTTGCAATTGTGTTGCAAATTAATATAGCTGTAGAGATTGGAGAAATATAATGTCAAAAAGAGAAGTGCCGATAGTTATAATCACAGGATATCTTGGATCGGGTAAGACAACTCTGATGCAGAACATCCTTAAGCAGGAAGAGAGAAAGATTGCACTTATCGTAAACGATATGGGCAGTGTAAATATAGATGCATCTATTCTGAATAAATCAGGAAATAAGCTTTTGCAGGTTGAGATGGTTGAAATGCAGAACGGATGCATTTGCTGTACTTTGAAAGATGAGTTCATGGCTGAGATAGAGCGCTTGTCCGCTGATAAATCTATCGAAGCGATATTTGTAGAAGCATCTGGAATAAGCGAGCCTTCATCAATTGCCGGAGCGTTTATCAATTATGAAGAGATGACACCTGATACAAGAGTGTACTTAAAGGCTGTTGTTTCAGTGGTTGATGTAGACAGAATATACCGCGAGTTCCTTCATGACCTTGCATCTGAGGAAGAGAACGACGACGGAGACATCATCAACCTCATCATGGATCAGATTGAATTCTGTAATCTTATGATATTAAATAAGACAGATCTTTTGACCGAAAGCGAGCTTGCCGAGGTAAAAGCAGGACTTCGCAACATCCAGCAGGAAGCAGAGATGATCACTTGCGTTCACGGAGAAGTTGATCTCGATGTTATTCTGAACAAGCCTGACTTTGAATTTGAAGAAGTAGAGGCATACAGCGCAGTACAGAGGGCACTCAACAACTGTGAGCACGACGATGAGAAAGCGTGCGTAGATGAATACGGTATTTCATCATTTGTATTTGAGGAAAAGAGACCGTTCAACCGCGAAGCTTTCAATAAGCTCGTAATGAACTATCCCGAGACACTTATAAGAACCAAAGGCTACATCTGGTTTGGAGATGACTGGGATCATATCCAGCTCTTTGAGCAGGCCGGAAGAAACGCATCCATAACAGAAATGTCCGAGTGGGTATCTGCTTGGCCCGAGGAAGAGCTCGCACCTGTATTAAAAGATTTCCCCGATCTTACGGATGACTGGGATGAAGTGTACGGCGACAGAGGCAATCAGGTTGTGTTCATCGGCAAAGGATACGAAAAGGCAGAGATAGTAAAGCTCTTGTATGATTGCATCGAAGAACAGTAAATCAAAGCGCGGTAAATAGAAATGAAATTCTTTGGGAGTAGCTATTGTGGCTGCTCCCATTTTTGTTATAATGCATGATATAGGTGTCGACAGTTTAGAAGAAACGGGGCGATTCGTATATCATCATACACAAGGAGGAACGCGTATGAATACAGCAGATAAACTTGAGTTACTACTTGGAAAAGCAAAAGATGATGCAACTCTTAAGCAGAATCTTCTTAATACAAGAAACGAAGCAGATCCACTCGCTGCTTTTTGCAAAGTGGCAGCAGGCGCAGGAGTTGAGCTGACTGTCATGGACATCGTCAATCAGGGCGAAGAGTTCTATGCGGAGATCAAGCGCAGCACCAACGGCGGTGGCGAGAACTCACCGGATCTTGATTTCCAGAATGATGAATATTCTATTTTTATGATGAGGCTTTTAGAATGAAAGAAATATCACTTAACGACCTTCGAAAACTTCCGGAGGATTCATACAAACTTATAGATGTGCGCGATGAGGCGCTCGCTTCATACGGGATGCTTCCCGGTGCGATCCGCATTGATATGGAAGAAATTGAAAAAGAAGAAACTGAAGCTATCAAAGCGATCAAAGAAATCCCACAGGATAAGAAACTTATCTTTTACTGCCAGATAGGAAAAAGAACCAAAGAAGCAGAGGAGCTTCAAGGGCTTGAGAAACGCGAATGTTATAGTCTTGAAGGCGGATACATGGGATATCTTAAGGATGAGCTTGCCAATATGGAAGCAGGCGGAGAGAAGCAGAAAAAGGCTGAACTCAGCATCAGAAAGAAATACCATAAGCAGCTCTTTTCCAGATTCGCAAAGGCGTGCAAGACTTACAAGCTCATAAACGAAGGCGACCATATCGCGGTCTGCATCTCGGGCGGCAAAGATTCCATGCTGATGGCAAAGCTCTTTCAGGAGATACAGACTCACAGACAGGTCAAGTTCGATCTGACATTTCTTGTCATGGATCCCGGATACAATAAGGAAAACAGAGAGCTCATCGAGAGTAACGCCAAGGCTCTTGGCATACCGATCACGATATTCGAGAGCGATATCTTTGACTCTGTAGATAATATAGAAAAGAGCCCGTGCTACATCTGTGCGAGAATGAGAAGAGGCTTCTTGTACAGCAAGGCAAAAGAGCTCGGATGCAACAAGATCGCACTCGGACACCACTACGACGATGTTATCGAGACCATTCTTATGGGAATGCTTCAGGGCGGTCAGATCCAGACAATGATGCCAAAGCTTCACAGCACAAACTTTGAGGGCATGGAACTTATCAGACCGATGTACTTTATCCGCGAGAGCGATATCTGTGCATGGAGAGATTACAACGAGCTTCATTTCCTTCAGTGCGCATGCCACTTTACGGAGACATGCTCGACCTGTCATACCGACGGAACGACATCTTCAAAGAGACTTGAGACAAAGAAGCTTATCGAAATGCTCAAAAAAGACAATCCTTTCGTGGAATCAAATATCTTCAGGAGCGTTGAGAACGTGCAGCTTAACACGATCATCGAGTACAAGAAAGACGGCGTAAGACATAACTTCCTCGATGAGTATTGATATGATTTAGGAGATTTTATGAAAACAGCATTTATTACAGGGGCGACCTCCGGCATCGGAAAAGAGTTCGCACGCAGATACGCGGATCAGGGATACAGGCTGATACTGACGGGCAGGAGAACCGAACGCCTAGGTGAGCTGCAACAGGAACTTAAATGCGAGTGCAGGATAATAACCGCGGACATATCTGACGAAGCGCAGTGTAAGAACCTTCTTTCGGATATAGAAGATGAGAGTATCGACGTATTCATCAACAATGCGGGCTTTGGTACGGCGGGAAGTTTCCTTGAGACCGATCTTGAAAAAGAAATTTCTATGATAAAGTTAAATGACATCGCGATGCACATTCTTTTTAAAGGCGTGCTACAAAAGATGCAGAAGCAGGGAAACGGAACGATTCTTAACGTTGCTTCTTCGGCAGGTCTTTTTCCTGCAGGACCGTATATGGCTACATACTATGCTACCAAGGCGTACGTGACATCGATAACGAGAGCGGTCGCACATGAGTTAAAAGAAAAAGGCAGCAGCGTATATGTGGCTTGCCTTTGCCCGGGACCTGTAGATACAGAGTTTAATATGAATGCCGACGTCACTTTTTCTCTTAAAGGAATAACGGCTGAGAAATGCGTTGATGAGTGTCTAAAAGGCATGAGAAAAAAGAAGACTGTCATAGTTCCGACACTTAGGATGAAAGCGGCAATGATCGGACAGGAGCTTGTTCCGGACAGTCTTGTTATCAAGATGACTGCGGGGCAGCAGAAGAAAAAAACGTCAATGAAATAGTTATGATAAAAGCCTTTATTTTGATCGTGTATACACGACTGAATAATAGGCTTTTTTAAAGAATTTTTAATGTTTGAATTGATATTATACAAGTAAATTGTAATTCGTTCTCATTTTCGTACTTGACAGACGTAATATTATACACTATATAATATTGTATCAAAACAAAATAAGTGAGGTGGGTGTATGACATATCAATTGACGGCACCATTACTTGATGCATGCGTTCTGGGAATAGTTCGAAGCGGAGATGCGTATGGGTACACACTGACGCAGAAGGTCAGACAAGTTGTTGATATATCAGAATCAACACTTTACCCGGTACTTAGAAGACTCCAGAAATCAAATTGCCTAAGAACTTACGATGCGCCTTTTCAGGGGCGAAACAGAAGGTATTATGCAATTACTGATGAAGGTAAGAGAATGCTCGATTTCTACGAGAGCGAATGGAATGAGTATAAAAACAAGATCGATGGGCTGATCGAAGGGATGGGATTGACACCATCAGAGGAAATTATGGAGGAGTAAAGGTAATGAACAAAGAAGAGTTTTTGAAGGAGCTCAACGTAAGGCTTAAATATCTTCCTGAAAATGACAGGGCAGATGCAATAAGGTTTTATGACGAGTACATTTCAGAGATGGAACTTGAGGAAGGGGAGGATATTGTTGAGAAGCTTGGAACGCCCAGAGAAGTAGCGTCAGATATCATAAGTCAGTGTACTCAAAAGCGTATGGACAATGTAGAGGAACAGAAAACTGTCAGAGGCCGTGCTACAACGGTGTGGCTTATTATTCTGGGGCTTTTGTCACTGCCGTTGTCATTACCAATTGCTATAGTTGCATTTGTTTGTATTATCGTATTTATAGTTATGATAATAGTGATGCTGGCTGTGGCATTTTGCGGTGCTCTCGCGATACCTGTGAGCTTGTTTGTGCCCGGAATACCTAATAAGATTTTTACGCTTGGATATGGTCTTTTATCCATGGGCGGAGGAATTTTGCTGAGTTATGGTTTGATATATATTTTGGGAAAAGTATTTAAGTCAATTACTTCGAAAAAGAGAGCGAGGATGATTATAAATGAGTAAAAAGAAACTTCTAACTGTTGCGGGCTTGATGATCATAGCGGGGCTTGTTTTAATGGTGAGTTCAGGCTTGAACGGAGCATCAAGGCGTGTAGTGATAGGCGGAAACAATGGTGCATCAGATGAGAAGAAAAAAGGCACTGTTGAGATTGCCGAATTTGATGAATTAACAATTGACGCCGGTGACGTAGATGTATATTTGGAAGAGGGCGATCATTACGGGCTTGAGTATTATGCGCGTGAAGCAGCAACCCCTGAAGTGGTGCAGGATGGGAAAAAACTGTCGATCAAAGAACCAAAAAAACAACCTGTTACTGTGTACTTTTTTCAATTTGATATTAATTTGAAGGAGCAAAGCTCTTATTATAAGATAACGGTTCCGAAGGACATTGCTCCGATAAAAGTCGATATTAAGAATACTGACGATCTTGTCAATATAAATGGAGTTGATATCGATGGAAAGGTTGCTTCATCTACCGACGACATTTTTATAAGCGATTGTACTTCAAGTAATCTTTCTGTAAAGGCATCAACTGATAATGTAACTCTTAATAATGTTAAGCTTGGTACTGCAGATATTCAGGCCGGAGACGATATCAATATCAGTGTTTCGGGAAAACAAGCTGATTATGCACTTGATCTTAATACATCGTGTCATGATGATATCATGGTGAACGGAGCACGATATGAGGGCGAATATAAGGCAGAAAATACAAGCGGAAAGAGCATTATGGCAAAATCTTCTACAGGAGAAGTAAGCATTACATTTGTTGGTGAGTGATTTTCGATTGTTTATGGTCATTTTTTTGCATTGACATCAATATGTCATATTGTATATGATATTTTAGATAATTATGTAAGGAGAGATGCAATGCAGACCGAAATTATGGAAAAATGCGACCTCTTAGTCGATAACAGAAATCGTATCTACAGAGGTTTTATGTTGGAAGACAGTCTTATGCAGGTAGTAGCTGCAACAGCTTTCGTTGATCGCGGTGAAACTGCTGATGTTAAGACTATAAAAGCATGTAGAAAGATTTTACGTAAGAAACACAGCGCTTTTTCATACCTTCGTGGAAACAATGAGCTTTTTATTTCGTCAAAGATGGCTCTTTCCGAAGATCCCGAGGCGTATCTTGATAATGTTACCGAGATATATGAGAAACTTCAAAAAGGTAAGTTTCTTGGATCTACATACAGAGTGTTATCAGCTGTGATCATCTGCGATTCAGGAAAAGCAGGTGAGGCGGATAAGGTAATAGAGAAGACCGAAGAGATCCTAAGCGGAATGAAAGAGGCACATCCTTTTCTTACCAATGATGAGGATACATGCCTTGCAGTGTTACTTGCAATGACAGAAAAAAGTTCCAAGGATATTTTGAGCGAGCTCGAAGCAACATATCTTGAGATAAAGAATGACTTTATGTTTTATAAGAACTCAGCATATTCGCTCTGCCAGGTGCTCACAACTTTGGATGGCGCATATAAGAAGAAATGCGAAAGAACGATCAAGATTTTTGATGCATTCAAGGAAGCAGGCACCAAATACGGCAAAGAATATGAGCTTGCATCACTTGGACTTTTGACAAATATAGATATGGATGCAAAAGATATTGTCGCAGAGGTTATCGGAACTGCCGAATACCTCAGACAAAAGAAAGGATTTAATTTCTGGTACATGACAAAGCAGACAAGACTTATGTTTGCAGCAATGCTCGTGTCAGAAAGCCTTTTGGGAGATAATGCTACAGCAAGCGGATCTGTTACAAGCAGCGCGGTAGCAAGAGTGATCGCACAGCAGACAGCGATGTTTGTGATAATCGCAACATCAACGGCTGCATCGGTTGCTTCATCTTCAGCATCAAACTAATTTAGTTTTTACCTTTTCTCTAAACAAATATAAAATGTACAAAGAATTAGCGGGAAGATTTCATTCTTCCCGCTAGTTCTTTATATAAAAGTATTAAATTCAATTTGCAACGAGCAATTTCTCAAATTCTTTTGTCTCAAGTGGCTTCGAGAAATAGTAGCCCTGAATCATATCACATCCTGCGTTCTTTAAAAGGAAATACTGCTTCGCATTCTCGACACCCTCTGCGATAACTGTGAGATCAAGGAGCTTTGCCATCTCGAGTATGCAACCGAGAAGGTTTTTACCTTTGTTGTTCTCAGCAATATCTTTTATAAACTCGATATCGAGCTTAAGCGCATCGAGTGGAAGAGTAGTGAGCATATTTATTGATGAATAACCTTTTCCGAAATCATCCATCTCTACCATGAAGCCCGCTTTCTGGAGCTTTTTAACAACAGTCACGATGTGATCCACATTATCAGTATAAGCTGTCTCAGTGATTTCCAAGTGAATATCAGAAGGGCTGATTCCGTTCTCTTCAACAGTCTTCTGAAGGAAATCAATTATATCCGGATCAAATATATCAACTCTTGATACGTTAACGGAAACAGGAATTGAATAACCGAATTCATCTTTCCATTTACGAACCTGAGCAGCAGCTTCTCTCCAAACATATCTGTCGAGCTGTCTGATAAGACCGTTCTCTTCAAGTAAAGGAATGAAGTAGTCAGGTTTAACAAGACCGAATTCAGGATGCTTCCATCTGATAAGTACTTCCGCACTGGCAAGCTTAGGAGTCTTACCGTGAACATTGTACTTAGGCTGGAAGACCAGTTTGAACTGATGCTCTGAAAATGCCTTGCTTATGCCATCAAGAAGTCTCGCTTCAAACATTTCCTTTTCATGCATCTTGGCATCATATACTTCATAAGAAGTAGAGTGCCTAACCTTGGAAATAGAGTTGCATGCCTGAATAGCACGATCAAAACGCTGTTCAAGAGTAGCATTCCTTGTTATATCCGGATAGATTCCTATTCTTACTCGGATATCCGGTGTTTTTAACATGAGTGCAAGTTTATCGGAAATCTGTTGTACCAAGAAATCATAATTATTCTGATGCTTTATGTAAATATAGAATTTATCGGCATCGTATCTGCACGCGATTCCTCCATGTTCCTTAGCAGTCTGAGATACGCAGTCACCAATGGCACATAATACCTTATCTCCGAAACTTCTACCATAAAGCTCATTTATAAGGTGGAACTTATTATAGTTCAGTACAATGGCATCCACACCTTCATATGGATGTTTTCTGTCGTAATCGTAAGCTTGTATAAAAAACTGCTCTTTGGAACAAAGACCTGTCAATGGATCAACAGTTGGAATATTGATTAGATCGCCATATGATGTCATACCGATGCTAACCGACTCTGCTGAAGATCTTGGCGATATGTCCATAAAGTTATTTTCCTCGCTCCCTTTTGCGTTATTATGTAGTACTAGTAAGTTTAATTAATTATACATACAAATTGGTCAAAAAACACAAAGTTCGCAAAAAAAACACAATTTTATCACAATTTATTTTTTAGCCCGTCGTTAAGCCAAAAGGTCCAATTCCAGGTTTTGTCTGCGATTGAGGCGTATTTGATGCAATCTGACACAATTAAAAAAATATTTTTTTTAATAGGATATAAAGTTGTTTTTTATCGTAGTTTTAGTTTATGCGTTTATGAGATATAATCAAATATATATTTGTTTTTTAGAAGGTGAAATACGATATTAATGAAGAAGAAACCATATGGCGGAATAAACGATATTCCAAAATATCTTCTGGAACAATATGGAGAAAACGGCAGGATGATACGGCAAGGTCCTCCGGTTGCCATGAATACGACATCGATGGAAAGCATAAGCGGTCGCAGGACCAGAAACTGCTCCGTTGTCGCCGTGGCAAGAGTATTGGACTATTACCGGCGAAGATATAAGATTGTATCCATTCCCGAAGATATACGACACATTTACAAAGCTGTCGAGGAGATTGCCAAAAGCTACGGGTATACAGATAAGATAGGAACACTTCCTTTTTTTATTTCCGGTATTACAAGAGAAGCCTTTGCGATGTACGGCGTGAAGGCTAAGTGTAGAGGTATCTATATTTGGAGCTTTGAGAAGCAGGTCGCAAGAGAAATCTGCGCCGGCAGACCTGTAATAATGAACATAGCCAGAGGCTTTTACAAGGACCACACGGTTGTTGTGTCGGGCTACAGCATCTGGCAGGTTGGGAAAAAGAAATATCCCATGATCCGCGTGATAGACGGATGGAAGAGCGGCTATCACTATATTGATTACGAAGCTTTCGCAAAAGATATACGGCAATCAATATTTGGATCTTTTAATACGATAGAAGTTGAGGTTTAAAGTAGTGAAAAAGAAAAAAATCGCATTAGCGGTAGCAATATCAGTAGTACTTGTAGCAGTTGTGGCAGTTGTCTTTGTAAAGAAAGATGCGCCCAAGACAGAGAACGCGTCAAGAAGAGACGGCGCGGCAGTTTCCGGCGGCGGTGGAGATGACGATCTTTTGCTTGTCGGAGGTGACCCCGATGCGCAGATCGGAAGCACAAAAGGTCCCGATGCGGTTCAGAAGCCGCAGGAGACGGTTGTAGGTGATGTTTCAAACAGCCCTGTTTCCGACAAGGTTGAGGAAGTCAGAACAATGACGCTTTCTGAGGCAGTCGTTATAGATGCGGGAGACCGTGATGCTTTCTATAATGATGCTGAATATAAAAAAGTTGAGCCGACCGATTCAAAATCTTTTTTCACCGATTCTGATGAGTCAGGCATCAGTGAGATACCGGCAAAATACGATTCGCGAAATATTGACGGAAAATCGTATGTGACGGGTGTGAGAGACCAGGGATATTCATATCTGTGCTGGGCTTTTGCTTCTGCGGGTGCTATGGAGTGTGATATATTAAAGCACTATCCTACGTACAACGCTTCAGATCTTAATCTCTCCGAAAAACACATGGCTTACTACAACGTTCATAAGGCAACGGGTTCTCATGGCGGAAACATCGATGACGACTACAGAGAACTTGTGAACAGCGAGAACGAAGCGGACGCCTGGGTTGTCAATAACGACACGGGTTATATTGCCATGGGCGGAGTTACAAACTACTGCATAAGCCTTCTTACGGCGTGGAAGGGACCTGTTTTTGACAAGGATAACGATGCTTTTAAGAGTATCTACGGAAGTAACTATATCTTTAATGATAATAAGGAAAAGCCTTCAGCTGCGTATGATTCCGAGTTCCACGTTCAGGACGTCGCTCAGGTGTGCGGAAACTATGAAAACAACGCGCTTATCAAGCAGATGGTAATGGAGCACGGCGGAGTTACAATCGGAGTTAATTCCGATGAGAAGTTCTGGAGCAAGAACCACGGCAATCTTTATTCTTATTTCGGCGGAGCGCTTCCTCCGACTGCGAATCACGAAGTCCTTATAATAGGATGGGATGACGATTATAAGGCGTCCAATTTCTCAGCAAAGCCCGGGAACGATGGTGCATGGATCTGTAAGAACAGCTGGGGAGACAAGGCGGGATCTGACGGATTCTTTTATCTGTCATATTATGACGAGACTGCGGCTGTAAGTAACGCGGCAGCATATACCGTTAAGGCAAAGGACGACGCGGAGTATTACGATAACAATTATCAGGTTAGCGGCTTTATCACAAATGAGATAAGTGCGCTTGAAGATACCAAGAATACAGTAAATGCCTACACTGAATCTTCAAATCCTTACGGCGTTATGTACACGGCTGTCGGAGATGAGGAGCTTAACGCGATCGGACTTATGAGTCTTGATGCGTACAGACAGTACGAAGTCAGCATTTACCTCAATCCTACCGAGGGCGACGGCGAGCTCAGTCTCAAAGACCTCGGAAAGCCTGTTCTCACACAGAAGATTTCATCGATAAGCGGAGGCTACCATACATTTAATCTGGATAAAAAGATCGATCTCAAAGCGGGAGACAATTTCTTTATCCTGATCAAGCCTCATACACCCGGTAAGCTTGTGTTCGAAGCTGCGGGCGATATTACTTATGAAAAGAACTACGACGAGTGGAACAATCTTACCGGAAACCTGCACAACAGCAACTCTGCAAGCGGCAAGAGCTACTACATTTCAGACGACGGTAAGTCTATGAATTGCCAGAATGACAAGGATTTCTTTGTAAAAGCTTATACAAATAACAAATAAAATTTTGAAAATAGAAAAGGAATATGATATATTGTGTTAAAAGATACAGAAAGGCACAATATATATGGCTATAAGAGATATGCAACCTGAACAGATCGGTACAACGGATAAGCTGAAGGCATTAAAGGCGCTTAAGGATGCGGGATACAGAGTAGAATTCAGTGCCAGTGGTGTTCCTACAGTTATCTGCACAAAAGCTGAGGATATCAGCAAGGAACTTAAAAATATCAAAAAATTACTGAAAGACATTAGATACATCGGAAGTTTCGGAGTAAGAGGACCAAGAAAGAGCGATCAGCTCACACAGGAATCTGCTGAAACCGAAGAGAAGAAAGAAATGACAGCTTGATCAGACTTCAATGAAACTATAAAAACCACCTTTTTCAAGGTGGTTTATTTTTGGGAGGAGGGGTCGATCGGTGGGGAGCCAATCGACCCGGTATGAAAAAAGTTTTGTTGGGGGAGTCAGAAGTTTATTCTTCTGATAGTATATATAGTAAGATTTAAATTTGGACAAATTATGGACAAATTATAAATTAAAAATAAAGAAAGTCGAAATAATAAATAATTAATATACGGAATATTGCGAATTATTATTTGCTTTATGATACAGCGAAATAATGTATAATTAATGATGATTAAGAGTTTTTGTGAGGAAGGTGTATATGGACAGATTTGATGCAAGAGATTCGGGACTTATTATTAGTCCGTTGACGACGGGGGATTGCGCAGCCGCGGCAGCAAGAGCAGCAGCAGCGAGTCTTTTGTTTAAATTTGACTATGAATATGTAACGATACAGCATGAAGGCAATACCAGAACCATCTCTGTGTACAAAGAAGCCGAGAAATGCACTAAGAACGAGGTCCATTTCTATGCGGTGATGGAAGGCGGAATGGCACCTGATATCAGGGAGAAAGCCGATATTCATGTTAGTGTCTCTAAGATAACAGATTTTAGAAGCGTTGATTCCAAGGCATATATGGATGTCAGATACGGCAATCTTTTCCTGTATGCGGGAGAAGGCGTAGGAATAGCGGGATTTGATACACCTTCAGCAAAGAAGGGGCATGCGCTTATAGAAAAAGATGCGCAAAAGCTCATTTTTGATGCGGTTGCGGGAGTGTGCGAAATTTCGGATGGAGCACAGCCCCTGTATATAAAAGTATATTGTCCCGAAGGACTGGCTATAGCTGCAAAGCAGCCCAATGGTCAGACCGGATTTATGGGCGGTATCGGTATTATGGGAAACTACGGAACCATCTCAAGCGTTCACCAGAGAGATATTGCAGGTTCCATAGAGAATCAGATCCAGACACAGATCGATATGGGAGTAAAGAGCATCCTTGTTTCTCCCGGAGATTACTGCGCAGACAAGATATATGAGGGAATTCACGTATCGTTAAAGACTGCGATAAATTGCTTTAACTTCCCCGGAAGCGCCATTGATGCGGCATGTGAAGCGGGAGTTGAGAACCTGCTTCTTGTAGGAAACGTTGGAAAGCTCGTTAAGATGGCGGCAGGTATAATGAATACCAATTCTTATGCTTCCGATGGAAGAAGAGAGATCTTTGCAGCGCACACAGCGATTGTCGGAGGTACATCCAGTCAGGTAAGGACTGTGATGGGATGCACAACATGTGATGAGATACTTGCGCTTCTCAACAACTGGGGCTTAAGAGACAGAGTTATGGCGAGCATCATGGGCAAGATCAATGAGGCTGTCGGAAGACGCTGTAACGGAAGACTCAGGTACGGAGTGGCTCTTTTCTCGGAAGAGTTTGGACTTTTGGGAGCAACAGCCGACACAAGGAATGTTCTTGTCAAGGTTTCGCAGGAGCAATACGCATTGTCACTTAAGTTAAAATAGAGTATTATATTTTTTATCCATTAAAAATAATTAGAGGTTTAGGAGATACATACTGATGAGCAAGATTATTTTGACCGGAGATCGCCCGACAGGTAAGCTTCACGTAGGACATTACGTGGGATCACTTAGAAGAAGAGTTGAACTTCAAAACTCCGGCGAATTTGACAAGATTTTTATTATGATAGCGGATGCTCAGGCACTTACAGACAACGCCGACAATCCGGAAAAGGTACGTCAGAACATTATAGAAGTAGCGCTGGATTACCTTGCAGCAGGACTTGACCCTGCCAAGTCGACTCTTTTCATCCAGTCGCAGATACCGGAGCTTACAGAGCTTTCTTTTTACTATATGAATCTTGTTACTGTATCAAGACTTCAGAGGAATCCTACGGTTAAGACCGAGCTTCAGATGAGAAATTTCGGAACAAGTATACCCGTTGGATTCTTTACATATCCTATAAGCCAGGCGGCTGATATCACTGCGTTCAAGGCAACGGTTGTTCCTGTAGGAGAAGATCAGGAGCCCATGCTCGAGCAGTGCAAAGAGATTGTCAGAAAGTTTAACTCCACATATGGAGAAGCTCTCGTTGAGCCTGAGATTCTTTTGCCCGATAATGCAGCATGCATGCGTCTTCCCGGCATAGACGGAAAGGCAAAGATGAGTAAGTCACTCGGAAACTGCATCTATCTTTCAGAAGAGCCTGACTCAATAAAGAAGAAGGTTATGAGCATGTTTACGGATCCCAATCACTTGAGAGTGGAAGATCCGGGACAGGTTGAAGGAAACCCTGTATTTATCTATCTTGATGCTTTTGCTAAGGATGAGCACTTTGCAGAGTTCCTTCCCGATTACAACAATTTACAGGAGCTCAAGGATCACTATACAAGAGGCGGACTTGGTGACGTTAAGGTTAAGAAGTTCCTCAACAACGTACTTCAGGCAGAGCTTGAGCCTATTCGCAACAGGAGAAAAGAATTCCAGAAGGATATCCCTTATGTTTATGAAGTTCTCAGAAAGGGAAGCGAGGTTGCAAAAGAGACTGCTGCTAAGACTCTCGAGGACGTAAAGAACGCAATGAGGATCAATTATTTCGACGATAAAGAACTTATTGCCATGCAATCAGCAAAGTATGAGGAGATGGGTGACTGATGAAAAATATCCTGTTTATTGCATCTGAAGGAGTACCTTTTATCAAGACCGGCGGACTTGCCGATGTTGTTGGTTCTTTGCCTAAAAACATCGACAAGAGATACTTTGATGTTCGTGTGATCTTGCCGCTCTATAAGTGTATCAGCCAGCAGATGAAGGACAGGATGGAGTATGTCTCCAACTTCTACATGGATTTCCATTGGAAGAACGAGTATGTAGGCATATTCAAAGCGGAAGTCGATGGGATAAAGTATTATTTTGTCGACAACGAGTTTTATTTTAACGGAATGAAACCATACAGTGATGACACTGTTTTTGAAATCGAGAAGTACGCCTTCTTTTCAAAGGCTGCGCTCTCGATTCTTCCGGTTATAGACTTCAGACCGGATATTATCCATTGCCACGACTGGCAGACAGGTCTTGTTCCCGTGTACCTGAAGGAGAGATTTCAGGGAAGCGAGTTCTACAGAGGAATCAAGGCTATCATGACGATCCACAATCTTAAGTTCCAGGGAAAATGGGATATTAAGACGGTCCGTGATATCACAGGTCTTCCCGATTATTATTTCACGCCCGATAAACTGGGACTTTATAAGGATGCAGATCTTTTAAAAGGTGGAATAGTATATTCGGATGCCATCACAACGGTTAGCCGTGCTTATGCAGAGGAGATCAAGACGGAGTTTTATGGCGAGGATCTCGACGGACTTTTGAGAGCAAGAGCAGGTGACCTCAGAGGCATTATAAACGGAATTGATTACGATGAGTTCAACCCCGAGACGGATGAGTTTATTCCGTACAAGTACAACTCTATCAATTTCCGCAAAGAGAAGTACAAGAATAAGAAAGAGCTTCAAAAAGAGCTCGGACTTAAAGCAGATGAAAGAATCATGATGATCGGTATCGTATCCAGACTTACCGATCAGAAGGGATTTGATCTTATTAACTGTGTTCTCGATGAACTTTGTCAGGATGCGGTTCAGCTCGTTGTTCTCGGAACGGGAGACGAGCAGTATGAGAACTCGTTTAGACATTTTGATTGGAAATATGACGACAAGGTTTCTGCAAATATTTATTATTCAGAGCCCATGTCACACAAGATATATGCAGCCTGTGACGCATTTCTTATGCCGTCGCTCTTTGAACCCTGCGGATTGTCGCAGCTGATGGCTCTCAGATACGGAACAATTCCGATCGTAAGACAGACGGGCGGACTTATGGATACCGTTGAGCCATATAATAAGTTTGAAGGTACGGGCACGGGGTTTGGCTTTATGAATTACAACGCTCATGAGATGCTTGCAACGATACGTGAAGCAGAGAGTGTTTTCTATGACGGAAAGCGCGAGTGGAACAAGATGATCGATCGCGCCATGGCTGTTGATTTCTCATGGAAAGTATCGGCAGAAAAATATCAGGAGATGTACGATTGGCTGAGGCCATGATTTTAGATTTATGAGTGAAGATTCAAAGAAAAATTTGTTCAAACAGGCCGGAATACTGGCTGTTGCCGGAATTATATCAAGAATAATAGGATTTCTATATAGAAGTCCGCTTACCGGAATCATAGGCGATGAGGGCAACGGCTATTATGGAATGGCTTATCAGGCGTATATCATAGTTCTTATGATTTCTGCATATAGCATACCTTCTGCTATATCAAAGATTATCTCAGGTAAATTGGCGCTTAATGAGTATAAGAATGCGCACAAGATTTTTAAGTGTGCGCTTATTTATGTTGCAATAATGGGTGGCATTGGTAGTCTTATTCTTTTCTTTGGCGCAAGAATTATAGCCAATGGAAATTCGGCAATCGTCCTCCGATTCTTTGCACCGACAGTTTTTCTGTTTGGATTTTTGGGTGTACTCAGAGGATATTTCCAGGCACACAGAACAATGATACCTACTTCAATATCACAGCTTCTTGAGCAGATACTGAATGCGGTTATAAGTGTGGGTGGAGCAATCTATCTTGTAAATATTTCGGGCGTTCCGAAGATGGCAGTGCCTGAGGTATGCACCGATTTTGGCGCAATGGGATATTCGGTAAGCGCAGGGACAAGGCTTATCGTAACTGCTCTTTTATCCAAGCGTGCCGTTTACGGAGCAATAGGAAGTTCGCTAGGTACGGGAGCAGGAGTGGTATCTGCGCTCATTTTCATGATCATTGTTTATTTGACGAACAGAAATAAATTCAGTGAAAAAATAGCAAGTGATAAAGGCGTAGAATTATCGAATGCAGATGCGTTTAAACTCATAATCACGGTAGTTACGCCCATTATCCTCAGCACTTGTATTTACAATCTTTCATCATTTTTAAATGCAAGATTCTTCAATTATGTTCTTATCGATCTTAAGCATTTCGATGAGAAGTATGTTGCGCAAATATACGGTATCTTTTCGGGCAAAGCGATTGTTATGACGAGCATTCCCATCGCGTTTGCATCTGCGGCTGCAGCGGCTGTTATGCCTGAGATCTCAACTGCTTTTGCAAAAGGTGATAAAAAAGACGCCGCAGGAACTATTGCCGGTGTCATGAGAGTAATGATGATGATTTCTATTCCTTGTGCTGTCGGATTCTTTGCTCTTGCAAGACCTGTAATGATGATTCTTTTTCCGTATAGAGAATCTCTTAATGAGGCGTCATTCTACCTTGCGCTTGTAGCTATAACTGTTGTATTTTATTCAGTTTCAACGGTTAGCAACGCTGTTCTTCAGGGAATGGGCAGATTAAAGGCACCTGTGACGAATGCATCGATTGCGCTTGTGATTCAGACGGTTGTTTTGCTCCTTCTTCTTATCTTCACAAATCTGAGGGGCGAAGCGCTTTGTATCGTAACGATCATATATTCATTCCTCATGTGCTTATTTAATAACATATCAATGAAAAAAGGTATGGATATGCCGATAGATGTGAAAAAGACATACGTTTTGCCTTCTGTTGCATCGGCAGTTATGGGCATTGCGGCATTTGCATTATATAACGCATTGTCGGCTCTTTTGGCTACGATTATTACAAGACCTTACTTCCTTAACCTTATCTGTGCGGGAATATCAATACTTGTTGCAATATTCGTTTACTTTGCGGTACTTATAAAGATTGGCGGTGCAGCGAGAGAGGATATCCTTAAGTTCCCGAAGGGAAGAAGCTTGGTACGAGCTCTTGAGAAGATCAGATTATTATAAAAATCATGAAAATCCTTATGGCGTTATATGCCATAAGGATTTTGTTTCATAAATATGTTTTATAGGACAAAAGGTATGGCTGAAAAATTTGCAGTAATAGATACTGAGACAAACTGGAAAAATGTTGCTATGTCAGTAGGAATAGTAATTGCAGAAGATGAGCAGTTCACGGCTTTGGACAACACTTACATTATCATTGAAGAAGCTGCCAAAGTCGGAGGGATGTACTCATACGCCCTTAATCTCAAGGGCAAGACTCCGCAATTATTAGACCGCAAAAAAACTATAGAAACGATCAGGGATTATCTTGATTCCTTCGGCGTGAAATCAGTATTTGCATACAATGCATCCTTTGATGCGAGGGTATTGCCGGAGCTGCGCGAGTATAAATGGCATGACATCTTAAAGCTTGCAGCGTACAAACAGCACAATCCTGCAATTCCTGCAGATGCAACATGCTGTGCGACAGGACGACTAAAGAGCGGCTACAGAGTAGAAAATATCCTGCATATGTTTGGTGAAGACGGATATTCGGAGTTTCATAACGCATTGACGGATGCGGTAGATGAGCTTCGAATAATGCGCTATCTGAATTATGGTATTGCGGATTATCCGGTTTTGTAAATATAGGCATTATTGATAGCTTGAGAAGTTAAATATATTGAAAAGCGTTCAATTGCCTTTGGTTATGCGTTTATGATATACTTTTTTCTGGGTGGTTTATGTAACTAGAAACTATTGACACTGAAAGGAGAAAGGTATGAGAAAAGTAAAGCTTTTATCAAAGGTACTAGCATTAGCATTTGTTTTGTCTGCGCTGATGCCACTTGAAGTTCACGCGGATTCAATTGCTGACAACAAAGCGGCTCTTGCGAAAAGACCTGATCTGGATGAGACAGGAACGAAACTAAAGACTAGCAGAACGATTGATGGTATAAAGTATTCACTTACAATTGATCTTACCAAATGGTCAGGATATACAAATGTCGAGCAGTTTGACCATATTGAGGAACTGTTTTATCAAGCCTATCCTCCGATGTATGTTAGATTTGGTGATTATAAATCAGCTCCGACTGATATAATTATTGCAGTTGAGGATGAGGGTTATGAAGTTGCATCAGCATATGGAGGAGGTATGAATCGAATCCATATTTATGACAAGTGGTTAGATATGCATTATGATGATTTTGATGCGCTTACACATGAACTTGGACATATTGTATCCGGAGGGTTTCAAACTAAAAAACTTGAATTTTCTAAATATGAAGAGGTTTTTGCTGAATATTGCAGATATATTTATGCATACAAAGATGGAAGGTATAATGACAAGAATTGGGAGCTTCCTGACATTTACGCTCAAAAAACTCGTGATAAATCAATAAGATTTTTGGTATGGCTTGATATGGAAACTTCTTCTTCAAATCGTGATATCATACGTGATTTCTTTGAAGTGTGCTGTGATGTGGACTTTCCTCAAGAAGAATGGGTGAATGTATGGAAGTCTCTTCTTAAGGGAACCAAGTTTGATGGAAAAACAATAGATGAAGTATGGAAAATATATAGAGATTCTGATTTTTCACACTATTCATCAAAAGCTTCCGATAAAGATAGTAAATCTGAGCTTATCAGAAAGACGGATGTAAGAAATTTCATCAAAAAAAATAGTTATAGATTTAATTGAAAATGATAATATAGAGAGCAGCCCTTTTCAGAGTAAAAGGGCTGTTCTTTTTTGATCAAGTTGATGGGAAAATGGTGATGTTATATTTTATTTTACATTTATAATGATCTGTGATATCCTTTTCTTTACTTGAAAAGATATTTGTTTCAACGTGTAGGAGAATGGTAATGAATCATTTAAGTGGCGGAAAACCAAAGACTGATGATTCTTGTAACATCCGGACAGGATTCTTGAATTATCCGGACACGTAATCTTTTATTATCCGGACAAGCCTTCTTGAAACATGCGGACAACTGTTCCTGAAATATTCGGACAGCCATTCCTGAATCATCCGGACAAA
>JAFZQT010000047.1 GCA_017620235.1 Butyrivibrio sp.
ACAGAGCAAACAAAGGTAAATATTACTATATTTCACGCAATATTAAGATAGCGTCCAAAGCCGCACGTATCAAGGCTTTGGACGCTATTACTTGCTTTTAAACTGTCAAAGACAGGATTGTAATATGAAATACTTATGTCTGCCTATAAGATGTCAATATTATACAAAATAAAGTAAGGATATCATAATAGAATTATCAAAGGAGTACAAAACCATGAAAAATATACTTGCGTTTGGTGATTCAAATACTTGGGGACTTATCCCCGGAACGAAGGAAAGATATCCGGACGAGATTAGATGGACCGGACTTGTTCAAAATAAATTAAATGATACAAAAATAATAGAAGAGGGGCTTTGCGGAAGAACAACTGTGTTCGAAGATGAGATAAGACCTTTCAGAAAAGGTGTCGATACGCTTCCTCTTATCCTTGAGAGCGCATCTCCACTGGACGGCGTCATAATCATGCTTGGAACAAACGACTGCAAAACATACTACAATGCAAATTCGCACATTATTGGAAAAGGTCTTGAGCGCTGCATCGAAGAAATTGAAAAATATGTATCGCCCGAGAAGGTTCTTGTAGTATCACCGATCCACCTCGGGGATGAAGTCTGGAAGCCGACAAAGGACCCTGAGTTTGATGTGGATTCCGTAAACAGAAGTAAAGAGCTTGCAGACACCTACAGAAGGATTGCTGAGAAAAGAGGCAATACATTCCTTGCAGCTTCTTCTTATGCATCGCCAAGTAAACGCGATGACGAGCACCTCGATGAAAGCGGACATGAAGCTTTGGCTACTGCGATAACAAGAAAGATAGAAGCAATGCACATTTAAAAGAATAAAAAGCGCAAAATGATGCCAAGTTTAAATAAGTGAGATATAATTCATATATCATATGGTGTAAATTTTTTTACATCTAAATCACAATATGAAGATTATAAGCGGAGAATATTATGGAACAACTGGTATCAAATTTGCTGATTTATGGGGATCTGCCTAAGAATTCGATCTTAATGCAGCTTGCGATGGTTTTTAAAGACTTTCATTCGAATGACTATGATAAGACAGATCTGACAACGAGAATATATAAGCAGATAAAGAGGATTCTTGAGCTGGGGACAGATTATGCATTTGATAAAAATCTATGGCATAACTATCTGACATATCTTTTGATAATGCAGGAGAATCCTTTTTCTTTGACGTGTGAAAAAGTGGGAAGCAAGGACGGAAGCGTAAATCATTTTGCAAAGAGCGATTTTGGTGTTTATAAAAAGCTTTTTGAATATGATTTTTCAGAAATAGAGGATGCGCTCGAAATAGATTGCTTTTCCTGCATAACAGATTATAAGGCTATTGAAAAGCCGGAGCTTATGTACAATCACAACGTTAGCGAGAAGGTAAGGAGCCTTTCCGAGAAGCTGGAAAAAGCTGCGGATGAAAATGAATTTTTTGATATAGTGACGAACTTTTACAAGGAAATCGGTGTGGGTGCATTTGGTCTGAATAAAGCGTTCAGATTGAATGAAGGAAAAGACGGAAAGATTCTTTTCTCATCAATAAACAACATGGATAGTGTAGTGCTTGATGACCTTGTCGGATATGAGATCCAGAAGAAAAAGCTTGTGGATAATACCAAAGCTTTTGTTGAGGGAAAGAAAGCAAACAATGTATTGCTGTTTGGCGACAGCGGAACGGGAAAATCAACAAGCATAAAGGCTATAGTAAATGAGTTTTATGCTGACGGACTTCGAATGATAGAGATATATAAATATCAGTTCAAGTTGTTATCGGGATTGATCTCGCAGATCAAGAACAGAAATTACAAGTTCATTATTTACATGGACGATCTGTCTTTTGAAGAAGATGAATCCGATTATAAGTTCTTAAAAGCGGTTATCGAAGGTGGCGTTGAGACAAGACCTGATAATATCCTTATTTATGCGACATCAAACAGAAGGCATCTTATTCGTGAGACTTGGAGAGACAGGAATGATGTTGAACAGAACGCCGATATCCACCACTCAGACACGATGGAAGAAAAGCTTTCGCTCGCAAACAGATTTGGTGTGACGATTGGCTATTATAAGCCTTCCAGACAGGAATATTATGATATTGTTAAAGAGTTGGCAATCAGGAATAAAATAGATATGAAGGAAGAAGAATTGTTTAGAGAGGCAGACAGATGGGAAATGAACCACGGTGGAATTTCCGGTCGAGTTGCCCAGCAGTTTATTAACCATTTGCTGGGTATGTGATCAAAAGGTATTCAGGGAACCCATTTTAAGTTGGGACAACCTACGGCACATCCATGGAGATAAGTATTTCTTATTTCGCAGGCTGCATTTCTGCAATCTGTGCATTGGAAAGTATAGTGGTAAGAGTATCTCTTTTTACAAACCTTGCAGCAAAAGGGCATATTACTGTTGCGGGCATTGAAAGTTCGACCGCAACCTATACATATTTTCACTATATTATGGGCCATAGCGTTTCTCCTTTCTCTACACCAATATTATTATTTCAAAACATTATTTAATCAATTAAATAGCAATAAAATGATAATTAAATATTGATTCTTTGGTGAAAAAATGCATGAAATGAGTTATGTCACAAAAATAGTGGCGATGGCGATGGATTCGGCAAAAGACAGCAAGATTAAGAGTATTCATGTTCTTGTTGGCAAAACAAGCGGAATCCTGCCATATTATTTAAATAAATATTATGTAAAAGTTGTAGAAGGAACACAGCTTGAGGGGAGTGAGTTAATATGCGAAGAAGTCCCTGTTAAAGCGCTGTGCGAAGAGTGCAACAAAGAGTATTATCCTGACAAAAGCAACAGATATCTATGCCCACATTGCGGTGGAAAGCGGGCAAAGATAATTGAAGGCAAGGATATAGTCATAAAGAGCATAACGGTTGAAGATTAAGGAACGAAGATGACAAAGGTCGATCTGATAACGGGATTTCTTGGAGCGGGAAAGACCACTTTTTTAAAAAAATATGCAAAAAAGCTCATGGAAAAAGGCGAAAGAATATGCATTATCGAAAATGATTTCGGCGCGATAAACGTTGATATGGTTCTTTTGCAGGAATTACTGGGCGATAATTGCAATATAGAGATGATCATAGGCGGAGACGGTGAGGTTGCACATCAGCGAAGGCTAAAGACAAAGCTGATAGCAATGGGAATGCTTGGATATGACAGAGTGATAATCGAGCCGTCGGGAGTCTTTGATCCGGATGAGTTGTTTGACATATTGTATGAATCTCCGATAGACCGGTGGTACGAGATGGGGAGTGCCATATGTATATATGATGCGGAGCCGGAAATAGAATTATCGCAGGAATCACGCTATATGATGATGGCGGAGATCGCATCGGCAGGAGTTGTGCTTGTAAGTAAGCTAGACAAAGAGAATGACGGTAAGAGTGCAGAAATCCTGAATAGAATTGAGGCTGTCATGGATGAGTTTGACTGTTCCAGAGTGATAAGACCGGAGGATATCATTGCAAAGAATTGGGATGAATTATCGGATTCAGATTATAACAAGATAATCAACGCAGGATATAAGAAAGCCGATTATCCAAAGAAACTTCACATAGAAGATGCAAAGTATCAGACGCTGTTTTATTTTGATTTTGCGATGGATGAAGAAACATTGCATGAAGCAGTGCTTAATATATTTAACGACGAGGAATGCGGAGAAGTTCACAGGATAAAAGGCTTTATAAAAGTAAGTGATGATGAAAAGATAGAACTCAATGTTACCAAGCACAGATATGATACCAAACGCGTGGATACAGACAGGGCGGTGCTTATAATAATCGGGGAACATCTTGACCGTGAGAAATTGGCTAAATATGTAGGCTCGCCATCCGTATAGGTGCAAAGTGTACTGTTTTATAGTATAATTTACGAAAGGAAGTAAATAAATACACATTATTTAAGGAGGGTGTAGATGCCTGACAATCAGAATGACGGAAAAATTGGATACTCGTCATCTTCTAATTTTGCGCCAAGTGATATTTTGTATATGCTAAAAGACCTTCCGGATGCATATTGTATTTTTAAAGTAATGACAGATCCTTTCGGAACAGTGAAGGACATGCTTTTTTTGTTTGCAAATGAGAAGTATTCTCAGCTTGTTGGAAAGCCATCCGCAGAGCTTGTTGGTAATACATATTTAAAGACTGTTATGAATAGGGATGAAGACTGGATCAAGTATAGTTACCAGGCAGCAATCTTAAGGCAGTCTGCAACAATCAGAACTTATAGCACACAACATGATAAGTGGCTTGAGTACTGTGCAGTCCCTGTTTATCAGAAAGGTTTTTGCGCGTTTATAATCCATGATATAACCATTGCAAAAAAGAGTGAGGATAACAGAGAGCTTGCTTCCAACACAAGTAAGCTTGTTATTGATTGTGCAAAAGCACTGTCCTCAGCGGAATTTGGCAAAGGAATACGTAAAGTTCTTAAGCTGCTCGGGCAGGCAATCAAAGCTGACCGTGTAGGAATTGTTGAGGTAAAGGATAAAAAGGTTATTGATGTAAGAGAGTGGCTCAATGATGCGCATGCATCAAACCTTCCCAGCCGAAAAGATTTTGAGCGGATGAACATTATTGATATGTGGGATAGGCAGCTGAAGGGCAAGAACACAATAGTTGTGGATGATACGTCACGTATTCAGGAATTTGAGGAAGAGGTTTATAACGAGCTTCTTGCAGGAAGCGTTTCAAGATATATAATCACGACACTTCATGATAACGATGAGATCATTGGATATCTGGTGGCAGATAACTATGAAAATACTTTGCCCATAAATGTCGCGGAAGTAATGGAATCTGTAGCGATTTTCATTTCTTATGACATGAGAAACAGAGCTCTTACCAAAGAAATGATGTATCTGGGAAGCCACGATGCACTTACGGGACTTGGAAACAGGAACTCGCTGAATCAGGCACTGCTTGTTTTGTCCGGTATGTCTTCTGTAGTTGGCGTGTGCTATACGGATATAAATGGCTTAAAAGTTATCAATGCGCGCGATGGTCATGACGCCGGAGATGAAAAGATAAAAGAGACGGCGGCGATTGTTGCATCGGTGTTTAAGAGAAAGAACTGTTACAGAATCGGTGGAGATGAATTCATCGCAATTGTTCCTGAAATTACAGAAGAAAAGTTTGTTGAGCTTGTAAATAAACTTCGGGTTAAGCTTGAAAAGGTTTCCGCGGCTATAGGATATATATGGCTGGAAGATTCGAGGGAAATAAATAAGGCAGTTAAAAAAGCCGATGAGAGAATGTACGAAGATAAGGCTGCTTATTATAAGGATAAGGAGCACGAGCGCAGAGGAAAACATGATCCTAAAGTAGATGAGTAAAATAAAAAGAGGTTTTGCACTGAGTGCAAGACCTCTTTATTGTTTTAGTAGCAAGTGGCTTATGCAAGAGAAGCAGTAATGATAGACATTGAGTAAACTTCAAGTGCATTACATCCACGTGAAAGATCGTTGATAGGAGCGTTAAGACCAAGTAAGATAGGTCCGTAAGCTTCGAAATTACCCATACGCTGAGCAATCTTATATCCAAGGTTTCCTGCGTTGATATCAGGGAAGATGAATGTGTTTGCATATCCGGCAACGGGTGATCCGGGAGCTTTCTGCTTTGCAACATTTGGAGCTACCGCAGCGTCGAACTGAAGCTCGCCGTCGATCGGAATCTCGGGATATTTCTCTTGAGCTTTCTTTGTTGCATTCTGCATCTTTGTTACAGTGTCATCTTTTGCAGATCCCTTTGTAGAGAATGAAAGGAAAGCAACCTTAGGATTTATACCAAATCTCTGTGCGCAGTTTACAGTTTCGCCACAGATCTCAACGAGCTCGTCCTCATTGGGATTGATATTGATACCGCAATCTGCCATTGCGATCACTTCATTTTCGCCTGTTGCAGAAGGACGAACAAGAATAAAGCATGATGAAACGATTGTGTTTTCAGGCTTTGTCTTGATGATCTGAAGTGCAGGTCTTACTGTATCTGCTGTAGAGTATGTTGCTCCACCGAGAAGACAGTCGCCCAATCCCATTTTTACAAGCATAGTTCCAAAATAGTTTGTCTGCTTAAGAATCGGAATAGCTTTCTCGGGAGTCATTCCCTTACTCTTACGAAGTTCGCAAAAACTAGCAACCATTTCATCAAATTTATCATAATTCTCGGGATCGATTATCTGAGCGCCTCTGATGTTATATCCGGCATCCTCAGCAGAACGGTTGATCTCATCAACATTTCCGAGCAATATAGGTTTCAAAAAGTTTCCGGCAAGAAGACGTGAAGCTGCCTCTAAGATTCTGGGATCTGAACCCTCAGGAAAAACGATGGTTTTAGGGTTTGCCTTAAGCTTCTGTATCATGTCACCAAATCCGTACATTTATTATCCTCCTTTTATATATTAGGTATTTCTTTAATATGTAAGCGCATACATATTCTAGACCTATTAATCGGAAAATAATTTGATTTCACTCAAGTTTTACATTAGTATAAAAAGAAAAACAGGAGAAATTTTTAAAATATGAATCCAATGAGTTTATTGCAGTTACAACAGCGTTTTCAGATATTCCAGCAGGAGCATCCCAAGATCATAGCTTTTTTCAAAGCAATCGGGAATGATTCTATGCAGGAAGGTACAATTATTGCCGTAAAAGTGACCACACCTGACGGAAAAGAAATTGAGTCAAACATAAAAATAACTGCCAACGATATAACAACTTTTCAGCAGATGATGGAAATTGCTCGAAGTAAATAATCAAAGAGTTTTTTTGTAATAGCTTTCATTTCTGATAAAACCAAGCTTCTTTAAATATGCTTTGTGATTTGTGTCAGAACCGCGATAAGTAAGTGACTTTATGCCATCTGCCGGTATTTTTGAATATAAGAATTTTCCAATGGAAAAATCTCTGTATTGTGGAATGGAATAATCAAGTAAGATGTCTACATTGTCATCTGCTTCTTTTTTCCCAAGAAGGATTCCGGCGGGTGTGCCTTCATGCATGACAGCATAGCCGATATCTGCCGATTCAAAGTTAACATCAATACCCGGGAAACATTTGGCAATGTCCTCGGTATAGTAATTGATGAAGTGCTTGACAACAGAGTCATCAGTAGATATTTTTATACAGGTATAGTCAACAGATGTGTTGCTGAGTTTTACAAGATAATATATGTTTATCAGAACCAGACATATATTCATTATCGCAGTAGGATATGAGTGTATTATGAAAGCGTAGATTGTGAAGATCACACTTCCTATAGAATTTACAATTCTTAATTTTGCCACGGATGCCATTAAGAAAGAGACAAGTACTAATGAAGATCCCAAATAACCAATCATTTCAATAAATGAATTTGTCATAATACCTCCCCTTTGAAAAAGAAATATAATAGTATATACGTATGATAACAAAAGATCATATGGGATTCAAATAATGGAGAAAGTGCGCTACTTATGCTACTATTTAAATCTATCTTAAATAAAAGTATTTCGGTTGTTTTTCGAGTTCTTCTTGCCATAATATTGATTGCGATTTTTGTGGCAAATCTGATTCCTTACAATGATTATTTTAAGAGAAATCTTGGGCTGAGTAATTTTTTTCTGATGTTGCTTGGTATTATCTTTTTATCATTTTTATATTGGTGCATAGATCACTGTAGCTTTCACGTATCAAAAGCCAAAAGTGTTGTTATATTTGCTGTTTTATTTATTGTTCAGGTAATAATATCGTTCTGTGCAATGTATGAGACGGGATGGGATGCCGAAACAGTTACAGGAGATGCGTATAATCTGGCAATGGGAAATACGATCGATCCCGGATACTATTCACATTACACAAATAATATGCTTGGTATGGTATTTTATTCCAAACTTTTTTCCGGTGGCGTGAAATTGGGATTGTCTAATTTTGTGAAAGCCAGTGGGGCATGTGTCTTATTTAATTGCTGTATATATTTTTATGCGGGGCTTCTTCTGGCGGATTGTATATATAGACTTACATGTAATAAGAAAGCATCAATTTTTGGATTTTTGATATGCTATGTTTTTATCTGTATATCACCGTGGAATTTCGTGTTATATACAGATTCGTTGGGTATTATTTTTCCGATATTTACTTTGTGGGTATACCTGACCTTTAAAGAGAATACTTTAAGAGGCACTGTTTTAAAATGGATTGCGTTATTATTTATTTCAACAATCGGATTTTATATTAAAGCAGAGTCGCTGATCATGCTGATTGCAATTGTTATTGCTCATTCTATCCATGTGTTTATAGACAGTGAGGCATCGGCTATGATCTATAAGCTCGTTCCAATCGTACTGACACTGGTACTTGTTATACCTGCTTTTAGATTAAGCAGTAATTCTGTTGTAAAGATATTTGAAAAAGAAACAGGTGTTGAATACGATCAGGAAAAAAGTTTTTCGATGCTTCACTGGTTGATGATCGGTATGAATGTGGAGTCTGATGGTACTTTTAATGGCGAAGATGACACTTTTTCACATTACATAACCGATAGAAATGAGCGTGTATCACAAAATAAAAAAGTTATAAAAGAGCGGCTTAAAGAAATGGGACCGAAAGGTTTTTGCGAATTGATGATCCATAAGCTTATCTTGAATTATAATGACGGATCTTTTGGAAACGGTCTTGATGGAGAAGGCTTTATCGTAGATTCTTTTTCAGAAGATACTGCGGTCAATTCCTGGATCAGATTTTTCTACAGACCTGACCGTCAAGGGTTTTATGCTTATTTGATTTTTGCTCAGATGTTATGGCTTGGAATTTTGTTCTTTAGTTTATTTATGAGGAACAGTATGAATTCGCAACCTATTATGCTAAGCATTATCGGATTGACAGCTTTTGTTATGTTGTTCGAAGCACAGCCGAGATATCTTGTGGTCTTCGCACCAATATATGTAATTACGGGAGTTCTTGGTATTTGCGAGTTTATGAATATAGTAAGAGAGTATAGTCTTTTTATAAAAGTGAAAAGATTTTTGATTAAAGGTAATTAAAAAAGATTCGGGCATTTGGTATGAATGCCCGAATCTTTTTCGTAAGTATGAAATTATGCTTTGGCCAAAATAAGCTTTTCTAAATATGCGATTCTTGCGCAAACGGTAAAGATATCTGCTGCCTGCTCAAGTTCCTCGATAGGAGGAAGAGAAGGAGCGAATCTGATAACCGAATCATTAGGATCCATGTGGTAAGGGAAAGGAGCACCTGCGGGAGTTAAGATAACCCCGGCTTCTTTCGCAAGTTCCACAATTCGTGATGCAGTGCCCTTAGGTGCTTCGTAAGTGATGAAATAACCACCCTTTGGAGAAGTCCAGGTTCCGCATCCTGTATCACCAAGATCTCTTTCCATAGTTTTGATAACCATTTCGAACTTAGGTCTGAGAATCTTAGCATGTCTTTTCATATGATCGTCAACAGATTCAACATCCATAAAGTATCTCGCATGACGAAGCATATTGATCTTATCAAATCCGATAGTCTGAACAGTAAGAGTTTTCTTAAGCTCCTGTCTGTTAGCATTGTTGCAAGCGATAGCAGCAATTCCGCCACCTGCAAAAGTAATCTTTGATGTTGAAGCAAACTCAAATACAAGGCTTGGATTATCTGCTTCTTCACATTCATGAAGGATATTTAAAATCTTGCATTTTTCTTTGTATAAATGGTGTACAGCGTAAGCATTATCCCAGAAGATTCTGAAGTCCTTGGCTGCAGGCTTAAGGTTTGCCATGCGGCGGACAACTTCATCCGAATATACAACACCCTGAGGGTTTGAGTACTTCGGAACGCACCAGATTCCCTTAATGGAATCATCTTTAGATACGAGCTCCTCGATCATATCCATATCGGGACCGTCTTCATGCATGGGGATGTTGATCATTTCAAATCCAAAATGCTGTGTTATCGCAAAGTGTCTGTCATATCCGGGAACGGGGCAGAGCCACTTAACTTTTTCAAGCTTACACCAGGGGGTACATCCACCAAAACCAAACATATATCCGCGTGCAACGGTATCAAACATTATGTTCAAAGAAGAGTTACCGCAAACAATAACCTGCTCAGGCTGACAATCCATTATCTCAGCCATCAGATGCTGTGCTTCAACGATACCTTCCAAGCAACCATAGTTTCTTGTTTCAACGCCGTTCATGCATCTCATTAAAGACTTACCGTCTAAAATATCGAAAATAGGCATAGAAAGATTGAGCTGTTCAACAGAGGGCTTTCCTCGGCTCATATCGAGTTTAAGGCCTTTTGCTTGCCACTGTTTGTATTCGTTTGAAAGTAGTTCTTTTTCTTTAATTAATTCATCTTGTGACAGTTCGCTGTACTTTTTCATAATCAATCCTCTAAATATTGTATACAAGTATTTTGGTATGTATCTAACATATTATTGCAGTAACATCCTGACAAGTCAAGCCTTAATCTTGCATGCCGTTATAATGCGAAATCAAAAATTTGGTATAATAAAGGTGTCACAAGTCATATAGAAACAGGCATTTTATATGGAGGACGGAAATGGAAGGATTATACAATATTTCTGAAACAGTACTGAGATATGCCGTAGAGTATTCCACACTTCTTCTGGAACTGTTTGGTATCTGTATTCTTGTATTTACTGCCGTAAAGTGCTTTATATTCTGGTTAAAAAAGGATGAGTCTATAAGACTTGAACTTGCACAGGGAATAGCTCTTGCATTGGAGTTTAAGTTAGGTGGAGAGGTTCTGAGGACCGTTGTTGTAAGAGAATGGTCTGAACTTGGAATCCTGGGAGCTATTATCGCACTCAGAGCGACGCTGACATTTTTAATCCATTGGGAGATTGAAAAAGAAAAAATTGCATTGCAACCTAAGGAGCAGGTTGATAAAAAATAAAAGATATTCCCTCTTGACTGAGCTGTCCGTATTGCAGGATAATTAGGACCAGTCATGAGGGATTGTTAGATACGTAGAAAAAGAATAATTTCTTTGTAAAGACGCTTATTCCTGAAATAGCGAAAGAACTGTACGGTATTTAAACTCCGCAATTTTAAATACCATTTGATCAAAGTAAAAACGATTAACCGCAGTCCCTGCAAACCGCACTAGCTATTTTCACTTCTTTGTGTGTTCTTTTTGTGAAGGAATGGTGTTCATTCTGTGAACATGATTGAAGGTGAAACTAAATTTAATTTTTCGAAAAAACGACAATAATAAAATATCATAATGACATTAATTACGGAGCGATTCGTATATTATATTAAAGTAGTAAAGGAAAAATTATATGGACCATTTTTATTTTGTGCGACACGGAGAGACTATCTGGAATGTTGAAAACAAGATCTGTGGAGCGACGGATATTGCATTGACTGAGAAAGGACATGAGCAGGCGATAGAGGTTGGACGTTTGATCATTGAAAAAAATATAAAGGCAGACGAGATTCTCACTTCTCCGCTGATGAGAGCGTATGATACGGCTAAGCATATTTCAGAGGTTACAAATATTCCGATGAAAGTTGAGCAGCGCCTTATAGAGCAGAATTTTGGCATATACGAATCAACTCCCCGTGACGGATTGGAATTTCATGAAGCCAAAAAGCACATGGCGAGCCGCTTTAAAACCGGTGAATCAATGATGCAAATGGCGCAGAGAATATATAATCTTCTGGATGATATAAAGAAATCTGACAAAGAATACATACTGGTTGCGCATAACGGAATCGTAAGGATCGTCGAATCTTATTTCAGAGAAATGGACAACGAAGAGTTTTCAAAATTTGGAATAGATAATTGCGAAGTCAGAAGATATGACTTTTAAAAAGTTAATAAGAAAAGCTAAGCTCTCGTGATCTATACAAAGGATTTTGTATAAATTACGAGAGCTTATTTTTTTGAATATATATTTTCATATGACCTTTAATATTTTTAATGAATTTTCAAATGGATTGATAACGGAGCCGTCAGATAGTTGCACAAGGGGATGACTTCTGTCGCGATTATTGATAAAAACAATAGTCCCCCGTTGTCCGTTACTTAATAAAACAGTATTTCCTACATACGTCTCAGATATGCGATCAAGAAATGTAAGAGCGATATTGCCATTACATAAACTAAACCATTCGTCGTTAAGTGTGCCGACTGCTTCGAAAGGAGTCATTGCTTTTTTGTATGGTGTTTCTCTTGTATCAAAATCATATCTGCCTGCAAGTCCGACAATCTGAGCATATTCAGAAATCTCACCTATTCCAAGAGACATCGGATAACCTTTTTTATCAATCTGTTCGTGATGTTGCAGAACAGCACGCTTTATTTCTTTGTTTAAAGAGGATTTTTTCAGCATCATGAATCCTTCAAATGGGTGGGTTTTAATAAGCTGCTCCTCTTCGATGGTGAGAGGGGTCGCTTTGTTTAAAATATGTTCCGGAATAACCAGTTTTCCGATGTCGTGAAAAAGACCTGATACAGCAGCAATATCTGCTTTCAGTTCAGAGTATCCACACCATTTTGCTAACAGATAAGATATGATTGACGTTGAAACGCTATGATCGTACAAACTTTCAGAAATGCTTTTTGCCATAGAAACATAATTAAGCAGATCAACATTATCGCTGGAGCGATATACTATTCTGATAATGTCTTCGGAAAGATCGTAAGTATTACTTAAATAGCCGTCTTTTATTGCTTTGAATTTATTTCTTACATTGTCTGCGACTCTCATGTAGTCATTCTTAAATGCTTTATATTCAGATGTCTCTGATAAATACTCTCGATGCGTTCGTAATATTCCGCTGATATCTTTTTTGATCGAATCGATATTGAAGTCGCTTTCGCTGTTGTTGTCTTCAATAGGAACATAGATAACATTATTTCTTTTTAATGTGTCTATTGTGCTTTTTGAAACGGAAGATCCCTTTGTAATGACGGTCCTTCCGTGATTTCCAACGATATTGACACTTATTATATCCCCAATTTTCAGTTCCCTTATGTATACTCTTTTCATTTATATTTACCTCATGGCGTCTGCTGAATTTTATTATACATAAAAGATAAATGCAATAAAACGTAACAGTATTTTATAAATATTTTATCTAAATTAGCTTCTTTTTTTGATATCTATAAAAAAATTCCCATATTACAAATGAGAACAAATAGAAAAAAATGAGGTAAAGATCATGTCAAGAAGATATACGCTCTCTGATTATCGGGCAGAAAATTATTCAGATAAGGATATGTTAGATTGGCTGGATGGAATGGAATATAAAAATATGAAAGAATTGGCAGCAAAAATTGTTAAGTGGTATGGAATGAGAAAAGTAGAAAAAAATCATGAAGAGCTTTCAAAGGCAATTGATAATTTGGAAAAGGAAGGTCTGATTGAAAAATACATGGTTAACGGAAAGACAGCTTTTCGGATCACTAATGAAGGAAAAGATTTTGTATATAAGCATCATAATGACGGCGCGTCGGATAGTATAAATCCACTAATTGTTGATATCAACAAAGAAAAAGAAAGGAAGATCACTGAAAGAGTCATGCAGACCTATAAGAAAAAAGAAGCTCGCGATGAACTTCTCAATGCATGTTCTAAGCTTCAGTTCATCCTCACCTCAAAAGATGCGGATAATCTTAGCAAGGCAGAATTTGATGATATTCGCAAGTTGTTAAAAGAAATAGTTGAAAAAGAAATAGAGCTTAGAAAGCAGTTTGGTGTTGAACCCACTGCTTGAAAAGTGAATGAAAAACTCTTTTTTGTCAGCGAGGAGTGCTATGAAATTAGATACAAAAACAATTGGGGAACTCTGTTTTAAGCTGGGAACTAAAATTCCGGAAGCAGAGATAACCGTTATCAAAGCCAAAGATATAGATGAAGTTATACCTGCGGAAGGACATGAACAAGACGACATTATCAAATTGACGGAAGGCGATAAATGCTTTGGGCTTAATCTTACAGAGCTTGTTGAGGGAATAGACTCAATTGAAGATATGCTTACTTTTATTGAGTACCAGTATTCAAATGAGTATATTATGTCGGAAAAAAATGAGGACCGGCTTAAAAATGATATTCAAAACTTTGAAAAGATTGTGGATAAGCTGTTTATTGTCGTCGAAAAAACAGCGGACACAGATAATGGTGAATCGGAAGGATTATGCACAAAACCGTTGAAAGGTACTGATCTTTCAATGTTTGTTCTTCTTGATATAAGCGAATACTGTCACGAAATGACCGATCAGGAAAAAAAGGTTTTCTTCATTCCTGTAGAACTATGTGAAGAACTTTGGGAGATTTCTCAGGAAAAACTTTTTGAGATAGCGATTGAAAATACCGGAAATGTGGCGTATGCCAAAGCAGCGGATGATCTCATCGATAAGGATATGACGGATGAAGAAAAACAAAGTATTGATGAGGCATACAGGCAGGGAAAAGAGTTAGAAAAGTTTGAGAGAGAAAACAGCAACACAGAAGATGAAACTCATTCTTATGACGACTGGGATGATTATGAGAGTGACTGGGACGAGGAAACAGAAAAAACTGAAGAAAAGGCAGAAGAGACGGAACAGATAGATGAAGATCTGTATTCGATTGATGCAAATGCACTTTGTCTGTACGGACCACATGGATTATATGGGCTTAGCACAATTTGTGACAGGCGATTTATGATGGAACTTTGCAATGAAAAGATGGTACAGGCAGCGTACATATTCCCACTGAGTCAGCATGAATGTCTGTTTTTACCTGATATTGGATATGACCGTTTTCTACTGAGAAAGGATTTTAAAGAAGATCTGCAAAATATTAAGGCGGATGATGACATGCTATATCCTGCGATCAGTGAAAATATCTACAGATATTCGCTTTCAGAAGGGCTAAGTATTGTCTGATAAAAGACATATATAACAAGGAGAGGATATGAAAATCAAGGCAATAAAGAAAAAAGTTTTTAAACCTTTAGTTTGTGTGATGACGGCATCTGCTGTTATGACAGGTGTTTGCGGCGCGGAAAACGAAGCGATTAATCCTACCAGGATATTTGCCGCTACACAGGATACGCCGGTATTAGAGAATAAGACGGGAAATCTTAGTTGGAGCATCTCTGACGGAACTCTTACTTTTAAAGGTGATAAAAGCGGAAATATCATTATACCGGATTATACCGATAATACGGGAGATAATCCTGCACCATGGAGTTCGTCAAAATCTGCTGTCGGATACAGCCGAATTGTTTTCGATTGTACAAAAAAAGTTGTGATAGGAGAAAATGCTTTTGTACGTGACAATAACAATAAATCTCTTGGAAGTATAACCGTAAAGGGAACGAGTGGAAAAATATCGAAAGGTGCATTTAACGGACATACAAAGATTTCATTCCTGGCGCTTTATTGTGCGCCCGCGATTGAAGAAAATGCATTTGAAAAAGATGCAGTTCAGAGAGTGGCTTTTTATAATAACAAACCGGTAGAAGGATTGAAGTTTGCAATTGGAAGTAAGACAGTTGCCGATGTACATATTGATATAAACTCTGAGCTAAAAAAGCAGCTTGAAGACATCGGTGTTGCCAAAATAGATCAGAATCTTTGTGATAAAAAAGAGATGTCTGAAGAACAACCGGATAATATATTTAAGACCACTTATAAATGTAGTGTTTGCGGGTATTCCCAAACAAGCCCTTCATCATTTAAAACAAATTATATAGTTGAAGGTATCGATTCAAAGTTTTTTGAGAACTATAAAAAGAGTCTCGAAGAAAAGGGCATTGAGTTAAAAGACACCGATGTTCGTAGGAAGGAGAGAACAGGCGTCACTGTTGCAAGTGATTCCGGCAAACTCGAAGCATTTAAAGATATGTTTGGCTATAAGATTGACAGGGATCATTTTGTAGTGACTGACAGTAAAGGAAATACTATAGCAACATCATCGTGCGATGCGGGATTCACACCTGAAAAATATCCTGAAAAGATCACATCAAGAAGTGAAGAGTTCAATATTAAAATGAAATATACTCCGGCTGACACTGTTTTTCACTTGAATGGCGGAGAACATTATAAGAAGGAGCTCAAAGATATTCATAGGGACGGACTTGTCCTGAAACTTCCGGAACTAAAAAGCGATGAGAGAAATTATGAGTTTATTGGTTGGAAACTTGAAAAGATAAATGACCGCAACATTGATATTCTTAACAGCAATAATCTTTATGATGAGAGTAAGATCATAAAGGCCGGAGAGTATGATCTTGTTGATTTCTATACAGATATGGCGCTACTTGGTAAGGATACAGGTAATTGCGATTACACTTTCAAGGCGGTTTGGACTGAACTCGGAAGTTTTGACCTTGTCTTTGATCCGAACGGGGCAGCAGGAACTGCGATCACAGAAAAGCGCTTCCTCAATCCCGACAAGGCTGAGCCTGCCGGAGAACATTTTGAAACAGCAGGAAAGCCCGGATATATTTTCACGGGATGGAATACTGAGCCGGATGGAAAAGGCATTTCTATTGATGTACTTGATAAGGTAAGTGGAGCATCTTTTGGAAATACTGAAATTGAAAAGAATACGAAAGTAACACTTTATGCGCAGTGGGCGGCACCTCGCAAAGTAAATATAGCTTTTGAATGGAATGATAATGATAACAGCGATGGAAGAAGACCGGAAAATATAGATTTAAAGCTGGTTACATCAAGTAAAATTCGTACCGAAGATAATATATATAATATAAGCACAGATAAAAATTCTGAACTTATTGTTCCTTCAAAGCATGCGAAAGCTGCGTTCGACAGTAATGGTGAAATAAAAGAATTTGCAACTGCGGATTCTTCTATGGAAGTAAGAATAAGTGATTCGTTCAGAAATCCTCATGGATATGTTGCAGAGATTAAGAGTCCTTCCGAAAATAATTATGTTATCTCCATGAGCTATGTAAATCAGAAAACAAGCCGCGAAGTAAAGATTTCTTTTAAGGACAACGACAACAATGACGGAAAGAGACCATCTGAACTAAAGCTTGTTTTAAAAGATAAAGAAGATAAAAGATATGAAAAAGAAGTAAAGATAAACGGAACAGAGAATGTAGCGGAGTTTAAAGACCTCAATGTCTGGTATGGAAAAGGTCTTAAGAATGAGTTTGTTCTGGCAACCCCCGAAGCAAAGGGTTATACATTTAAAGTAAACGGAACCACCATTACAGCTGAGCATAAAGATGAGACAGTTGACTATACCGTTAAGACGGTTTGGAAAGACAACAATGATGCTGCAAAGAAAAGACCTGATACGTATTCAGTGACTCTGGAAGGTGATGGAAATAACAGATATACCCAGAATATTTCAGGAAATGGTGCTAATACTATAGAAGGTGCTAAGCATTATTACCGCGGAAAAGAGATTGCATATAACGTATCTGTAAGCAGCATCTCAGGGTATACATCCGATGTTTCTGTTAACGGAAATGAGATTACAGTCACTTACGAATATAAGGAAAAAGAAAGCACTACTTCCGATAAAACAACGAAAAACTCAAAAGGAAAAACCAATACGACAAGAGCCAAAAGCACGTCTCCTGTAGAAAAGAGATCATCCGGTGACGGCAGTAAACAAAAATCTTCAAATAAAGACAATGCTTCATCAAGACTTCAGGATGATGACTACTCGAATTTTACGGTTCGACTCATATGGGATGATGAAGGAAATAAAGAAGGCAGAAAAAATGTTACGGTCGCTCTTATAGGAAGTGATGATAATTCTTATTCAGGTTTGCTTACGGAAGAAAATGGATATACTTATGTGTTTTCACATATTCCTCTTATCGAAGAAGACGGAACTATCATAAAATATAATGTGGTACCGAATACGATAAGTGGTTATAAATCTTCTGTTTATACGGATCGCAATAATCCTGTAAGATTTACGATCACAAATAGAAAAGACACAGAAAAGACGGTAGGGAATGTAGTAGAGAATGTAGTAGGATCCAAAGAACTGTCTCCTGTACTCGAAGATGCAAGTGATCATGACGGAAAAGGTGATTTAGGAGAACTGGAAATATCTGATCTAAATATGAATAAAGATTATAAGCAGAAAGGTCTTATCGGAATAGCTGTTGCTATTGGAACAGTGCTTACAGCAATCGTTGCACTTCTGTTTATAAAAAAGAAAAAAAGACGATAAGTTTTTAAATAAAAAGAACGTTGGATGAAAATCTAACGTTCTTTTTTTATTTCAAAAATGAATTTCCATATTAGATGTAAGGAATAAAGAATTTATTGCCAGTAAATAAATCCATGGAGGAAACAGATAAATGAATGAATCAATTGTAAGCCGGCACAAAGAGACAACAAAAACAAGAAAGAAAAATAAGTCGACGGCAATAGCTATCGGTACTGTTGGTGCGATATTGTTTTTGATCATCGGAGGAACAGGAAGTTATGCCTTTATGAAAGATAATCAGGCAAAGCACATTACAAATACTGTAAGAGAGACTATAAGCGTCGATCTGGACAAGTATCTTAGTGCATACGGAGATGAGCTGACCAAACTCAGGAGCAGTTTAAACGATGGAAGTGATGTGATCACAAATGATGAAAAAGATGTTCTTTCATATAAAGTTGAGCACGTTGTTACTAACGATCTTGTTAAACATGTTCAAAAAAACAAAGAAGACACTTTGAATCAGATGGAATTTGATATTGCCAGAATTGTACGTGCCAATATGCAGAGACTTACCGAAGAAGAACAGGAACGCCTTATCAAGGAAGTTTCAACGATAGTTGAAGCAGAGCTGTACAAGTCAATGCTTGATTATTTTGCATCACAGAAAGACCTCACTGCGCTTGATGCAAGAGTAACCAAAAATACAACAGATATTCTCAACCTTAAGGAGTCAACCGAAGATAATTTTTCAGAGACAAACTCTCAGATTTCAGAACTGAAAAATGCACTTGATACATTGAAGCAGGAATCAAACAAGACTAATCAGGATACAAATTCTGCTTTCGAGAATTTAAAAACAAACATAAACAATATTATTGCTGCCTATAAAGAAGCTTTTAGCAGAGATATGACCAATATGCATGATGAAATGGATAAGGGATTTGCAGAGGATCAATCTGCTTTAGATGATCTTTCCGAATCACTTGTAAAAGAAAGAGCTGAGAGGATAGACGCAGATAATAATCTTACTGAAGCACTCGGAAATGAGAGAAAAGAAAGAATAGCAGCGGACAATGAACTTGATTATCGCCTTGATGGATATGATGAGAGAATCGGAACTAACAGAATCTGGTCAGGTACACGTTCTGAGTACAAAAAGAAAGGCAAAACTCCAAAGACTATAAGTTTTATTTCAGAAGACTAAAAGAAACGGAGATGTGTTATGAGAAAGCATAAAAAGATAATATCAGCGTTGCTTCTTGGAGCCATCACAACGGGAACCGTTTTGATGAACACCATTACCATAACGGCGACCGGAACATCTGTGATCTATCCTGTACACAGTGATCTTACAGTGGGTTCGGGAAAAGAAGTAACAACTATAGAAAGAGAAGCTGCTCTTACAAAAAAGACAAATTTTGCTATATCTCCTCTTCCGCAGACCAATATTATTAAACTTCAGAACTCTTCGGGAAGTATTGTTGAAAAGCAGGTCGGAAGCACACTCGTTGTGTGTAGTGATAATAATGGGAAAGTAACCGTAAATACGATTGCTTCAGGCAATTTTACAGGGAACCTTTTTGAGTATGTCAGCTTCGATAAAGAAGCTGGCAGGATAGGTGCAAAACTCACCTCTCCAATAAAGATTGAATCTGGAGATAAGCTAAACGGTAATACAATTCAGTTTCAGGATTTATCGTTGGATTCCTCAAGGCTGTATTATCTTGAGACAATAATAGGCGGAACCAAAGACGGAGAAAATACAGACGTAATAACCGTATATGGAATGGACAAAGTTGATTATGAGAACGGAATCGCAGAATTTTCTCTTAAATCCTGTCCCGATGTAGATGTGATCAAAAGTATGGAGTTTACTGTTGTTGAGTTCATTCCCAATGAAGTTGAAGGCTCGACTACACCTTATATAGAAGTAGCTGTACATGATGCAGAATGGATTGGCAAGACAGGAGCATATTTTGATATGGAAAGTGTTGCTTCTGAACATCCTGGCAGCATAACGGTTCCTGGTAGTGCGGATATAGAAGGAATGACAATTCCGGATGTATTGACCATCAATTATTATTTTGACGGAAAAGTTGTTTTCAATGGAAATATAGCAGTAAATAAGAGCGGGATTACCGGGACTCAGAGTAAAGAAAGCGATAACAAGAGTGAGATTTCGGATGACAAAAGCAAGGTTCAGGATAATTCCGGTGAGGCTAACGATACGCAAAGCGAGGTCATTGATGCAGATGTCCTTGAAACTATAAGTACAGGCGCAATATATTATGATACCGACGGTGACGGGATTGATGATGTAATGATCGATAGCGAGGATATCAGGAAACTTGCTGTTTGGATATCACAAATAAACAGAAAATGGACTAAAAACTATAAAGACGATGATAAAGGTCTTTTAGATAATATCAGAATAGTTCAGGGACAGATGGAGGAATACAAAAAAGAGGTATCTCAGTACGAAGAATTAGTGAAATAACTTTTCGCGGAAAGGATGGCAATGAATAGAAATAAAAAGATTGGAATACTGCTTGCAGCAGTTATAGCTGTCGGAATGCCTATTGCAAGCAGTGCGTATTCAGAACAGGTTAAACTTGTCAGCAAAGGAGCAATTTCATACGACGAAGATGGAGATGGGGTTGAAGAAACGCTGATCGATTCAGAAGATCTTGACAGACTTATGGGTGCGATAAATGAAGCGGCATCTAGCCAGAGTGCCTATGCAAGTAAGCTTGAGGAATTGCAAAAAGATCTTGAACAAAACAGATTGGATACAGATAAAGCAAATAAAGCGCTTATCAAGGATAAGGCGGGATTGGTAAAAGCTCTTCATTCAAAATTTCCCGGAGTAGAGTACATAGATAAGCTTACAGAAAATGCTTCTTTTGAGGATATTATTGCGGCAGTAGAGTCACTTGCGTCGCCATCAAGTGCAAAGATTAATTATGGAGACTTTAGAAATAATAAAGCAACGTCCTTAATAACAAGTGGTTCCCAGGAAATAAACATTGCAGGATCTACAGAGATAAATCTTGATAAAAATCAGCAGTTAGTGCTTCCGAGTGGATATTACGGATCGGATATGATCATAAATAATGTTATTTCAGGGAATACACTTAATTGGAATCCTCCGGGTGTCGAAGAGCTAATAATAGACAGGCCTTACACAAGCGGAAAAATAAGTACTAAGAATGCATACGATGAAGGATATAAGAGAGGACTTGCCGAAGGATCGGCAGGATCCTTTAACACAAATGCTACTATAACTTATACCGTTCATCACTCACATATAGATGCTTGTTATTCCTATCCGGTATATACAGGATACACTGTAGTAGATGTTAAGCCTGAGCATGATGGTGATCTGAACATAGATAGGTGGTCTACAACGGTAAGATGTAACACTTGTGGTGCTTGTGCAGAAGTGGCAACACATCAAGGTAATGGAAAAGAACATTCCGAACGAAGAGCGGTTGAAAAATTGATGAAAGAACATTCAACAATAAATGGTGTTACTTATTGCACGTCGGCAGGCAGAATTCTAACCTGCGGAAAATCTGCCGGCTCATATACTACAAATAATGCGCCATCACTTGGAGCCGGGGATAGGATTGTTTCAGCTAACATTAAATTTTAAAGATGGTAATGGAAAAATTACTATGGAATTATGATTCAACAAAAAGAAAATGATTTTTGAGGAAAGGGTAATAATGAATAGAAATAAAATAATGGGAATACTGATTGCGACAGTTATAGCTGTCGGTATTCCTGCTGCAAGCAGTGTGTATTCAGAGCAGATGAAACTTGTAAGTAAAGGAGCAATCTCATATGACGAAGACGGTGATGGAAAAGAAGAAACACTGATAGATTCCAAAGACCTTGAAAAGCTTATGGGAGCAATCAATGAAGCTGCTTCAAGTCAGAATGCATATGCAGATAAGCTTGCGGAACTACAAAAAGATCTGGATGCAAATAAAGCCAGCACAGATAAAGCAAACAAGGTACTTATAAAAGATAAAGAGGGATTGGTAAAGGCTCTTCATTCAAAGTTTCCGGGGGTTGAGCTTATTGATAAGCTGACAGAAAATGCTTCTTTCGTGGATATCATTGCAGCTGTAGAGTCGCTTGCAACTCCATCAAGTGTTACAGCTGCGCCATATACGGAAGGAGCTAATACAAATCTTGGAGTCGATCTGTCAAAGGGTAAAACACAGACCGAATATAAGAATATAAATGATCTTGGTGTAGGAGAGCAGATAACATTTCCTGCGGGATACTACAGTGCAGATACAACTATAAACAATGGGGTAAAGAATAACGGGTCACTTACCGTAAATTTTACTAAAGCGCTGCAGAGGAAAACTCTCAGCGCCGGATATTATGACAAAGTTACACTTAATACAAAGCAGATTTATCTCGATGGGTATGCCGATGGAAAAGCGCAGACAATAACGCAAAATGTCTACAATAATGTTACGGTAAATCCCGGAAGTAACGGAAGATTTTCAGATGGTTATACGGCATCAAAGACATTTATAGGTCCGGCATATAACGGACTGGATATGAATGTTATTCCAAACGAAGGATACATTTTTGATGGATGGACAGTGAGTACTGCGGGAACAAGTATAACAATGACAGCAAAATACAAACAGGCGGTACTAAGTACCCAAGAATATCCATTGTTCTGTGCGGGAAGCATTGATCTTAGTGATACAAAAGTTACTGAGCTTAATTTTTCGGCAAAAAGTGTAAATAACTATTATGCTTATGCATCAACACCGATTCCGGCAATGTTGAATATCACATATAGGATTTATGTTGACGGTAATCTGTACCAGACAGTAACTCTGTCATCTACAGGTAAGATTGATGTACATGATCCAAACGACAGTTGGGGATGGACTGAGTCGAGTACATCTGCAAGTCAATCGGTGAAATTTCCGAAATCAACAAGCGGTGTAACAGTTGAATGTACAAATACTTCCGGAACAGGAAATATTAACGCAACAATGACGGTGAAAGGATATTAATTGATGTATAAAAAAGTGATAAAGAATATTATAGCCTGTACCGCAGTGTTTGCATTATGTGTTGCAGGGGTTCCGGGCAGGCAAACGTATGCTGCAGATAATTTAAACATTAAGGCAGGTGAAAACGATTTTAAAAGCACGTTACAACCGGGGTATTATGATTCCATAACAATTGATGCAAGCAAAGTATACGAAAAAGGGCTTTCTGACGGAAAGGCTAACGCTGCTGTTATTACCAAAGTAAATTCGATAACGGTTTATCCGGGAACAAACGGGAAATTTACATCAGATGGAAGCAATGCAGCAAAAAAGTTTACTGAATCCAATATGAATCAGTTTACTCTTGCTGTGTCTGGAAAAAATTCATGGTATAAATTTTCTAAATGGAACATAACATTTAACGGAGCCGATCTTGTATATACGGCATCGTGGGATACCGTGAGCAGGGAGTATTCTTCCGACAGCTACGTTACTTTGGATGCGACAGGAATTTATCAACTTGGCGTATATGGAGGATGTGGAACTACTCTGGGTGGAAGTGGAGCCTCTCTTACCGGTAGGTTTCGTTTAGAAAGAGATGGTGTGCTTTTGTATACCGTAAATGCCGGAAAGGTTGGAGGAGGCGGTGGTTATACAGGTGTTTTCTATAGAAGACCGGGATCAGGCGCATTTTATCCACTTCTTGTAGCAGGAGGCGGAGCAGATGGACATCATATTGAAGGAGGTGTGCAGGGGGATAGTCATTTTGATCGCTATATGCAAGGTGGATCTGGAAGAGACTACCATGGTCAGTCTTCAACGGGACTTGACGAGAATTCTTCATATGATGCGAATGCTATGTCACCATCTGGAATAGGACCTAGTTATGGGGCTAAATTTTCCAAGACTTTTAATTCAGATCAAACTTTTTATGGCGGAGCAGGATGGCGTGGTGGAAATAATGGTATTGTTCAGCACTATGAAGCTCTATGGGGACCGAGGCCGGAGGATTATGGTGGAATAAATACAATTTGGAATCATTCAACTGCAGGATCTTCACATTATATTACTTCTTCTGAAGCTTCAGCGTGGGGACTAAGCGATGTGTGTGCACCTCTTTATTCAAGTTGTTCGTTTTCAGGTGGCTCTTCAACAAATGCACATGGAACAATTGCTTTAATATCAGAGGGATAATAGAAAGGAGAATTAAATATGCCGGAAGATGTACAAATTTTATTAGATCAATACAGAGAGAAATTCGGGAAAGGTTTTCCATTGATGCAAGCATCGCTTGGTTGGGATGAAGTAAAAGCAGATATACAAAAATGTTTGACAGAAGGAATATCTGCTTCTGAACTAAAACCTAATCAGTATGGAGCGTGTCCTGGAATATTATATTGATTATAATTCCTCAGCTATTTTTTTAATGAATTAGTTTAGAAAATGCTTTAAATGAATTCGGAAAGTATTGTCTCATGTATTCCTGCTACTTTAGACTAGCTTGCGCAGCAGAAATATGAGCAAACAATTCGCATCTTGCATTTGTTTTAATATCAGAGGGATAATAGAGAGGAGAATTTAAAATGCCGAAAGATGTACAAATTTTATTAGATCAATATCGAGAAAAATTTGATGAATGCTTCCCATTGATGCAAGCATCAGGTGATTGGGATGAAGTAAAAGCAGATATACAGCAATGCCTGACAAAAGGAATATCTGCTGATAAGTTAGATCCTGAGCATTATGGAGCGTGTCTTGGAATAGATTATTGATATTAATTGTTCATATGGAGAATATGATATTATAATGATATATGTGCTATAAGTCAGAAAGGAGAATTCAAAATGCCGGAAGATGTACAAATTTTATTAGATCAATATAGAGAGAAATTCGGGAAAGGGTTTCCATTGATGCAAGCATCAGATGATTGGGATGAAATAAGAGCAGATATACAGCAATGCCTGACAAAAGGAATATCTGCTGATAAGTTAGATCCTGAGCATTATGGAGCGTGTCTTGGAATAGATTATTGATATTAATTGTTTATAAAGTTATAAAAAAAGAGCCGAGGATAATCCCGTTATTTACTATAATATTATTACAATAGTAGATCAGAAGATACAGAGGGGCAGTTACCGACATAAACAATATATAGAAAAAGAGATTATGTTTTTTATGTATTGATTTAAGGATTATCTTATCCGAAAAAAGTACTGCACCCATAAATAGTAATATTATTAGCATTAAGGTGAATAATTTATCACCGATTATTTCTGTCATTATATACCACATTTTTATTTCCTTTTTTTGGCTATTGGAAAGCAGACATCATACATGGTTCCCTGTTCTGCATCAAGCAGTTGAATTGTTCCTTTGTTCATTTCAACATGTTTTTTTACAATGTGCATTCCGAGTCCTGACTTGTAATGTGCATTTTTATTGTTTGATTGTGTTCTTATAGTTGATCTTAAGCTGTCGCCATATACAAATGGATCAAATATATGGTTTTTAATATCTTCAGATATACCCATTCCATTGTCACCATAGTAGATGTGGATATATTTGTTGTTCTCGACTGCTGTTCTAAAATATATTTCAGATGCTTCTGCATATTTTTTTGTATTGGATATAAGATTTCCGAATATACTTGCCAATGAATCAGAGCAGGCTCTTATATATATATCATCTTCAAGTAGATCGTCTTTAATTTTTATGCTGTCGGGAAGGCCTCCGATCTGTTCTTGCCTGAATATATAATCTGCAAGGTAATCACCGATGTTGATGTCTTGCAGTCGGGATTTTATCAGTTCTTCTGCATCAGGTCTGTCAATTTTGTTGAATTCTGAGAATTCGTTTATGCCTACTTGTAAGTCGCCTATTTGAAATATAAGCAGTTCTTTCAAAGTTTCTATATCGTCTACTTTATATATGGTATCGAAAGCCGTACCTATCATTGATTTAAAATCATGTGTAATAGCAGATGATAATTTCTTTTTGATATCCAATCCGTTCATATAATAGCGGGAAGCTATAATTGAAACAGAAGAAACATTCTTTATGGTGATAACGATTATGTATATCATAAACGCGGCAACTGTTATAAATTCCATATCTTCATATGATTTTGTTTTTTCATGCCATAATTCGTTTGGAGTATATGAATATTTATTTAGAGTCGAGAATCCAAGTAGTAACGATACAAGTCCCAATCCCAGAATAAACAGAATAAAAAAATCATGAATGTATATTAAAAGTTCCAGAAATTCCTTATCCGGCAAGCCTTTTAAAACTTTCATATTTTTGAGTATCTTTTTAAACAACGTAATATCCTCTTCCTCTGGATGACTTGATCGTTATATTCTCTGTTACCAATTCCATTGCTTTTTTAATGCTGCTTACTATCTGAGCGATGCGCTCTTTTGCAGATATATCATATCCGTTCTCTTCATTTGGATAGATGCTGTTGTATATTTCTTCATATTCAGCAATTGAACCATTAAGAGTCTTTTCAATTATTACTGACAAAAGTTTGGTCTGTAATGTTGAGATACAAGTAGTTTTGTCTTCATATCTTATAACTCCGGTGTTGGGAGTTAATTCAAAGTTTTTGTATTTAAAGGTGCCATTTTTTGATAACTCTTTCCTTACGATATTTAAAACCTTTGCTGCAAGTATCTGTGAGTCCGCAAGTTCCCCCGATCCGCGAACCACATACTGTATTCCTTCTCTTTCATATGAACAAATGGTGTTACTTGCAAGATCTACCTGCATTCCGCTGATAACAATGATGTTTGGAAGTTTGTATGATCTTTGTTTTAAGTACATTACCAGATCATCTCCGCCAAGTGCTGAGCCATCTTTTCCCGGCATCATTCTGTCCGTAATGACGATATTGATCAGATTATGTTCATATATCTCTACAGCTGAATCGTAGTCATTAGCGGTATAGATTCTTATATCGCTGTCACGTAAACCCCCATTCTTTGTCAGTTCTCTTCGGATCGCTCCTGTGCATACATCACATTTGAATTCTGAATCATCAACAAATAAAATTTTTATCTCCACGCCTTTTCTCCTCTGTAAAAAGGGAATGCCTATCCCCGTCAATCCGCATTCCGTCTGCATTCGTTCATGATATTATCACGCTCCATGCGATGTTTCAACTTTTTTTCGATAAAAAAATCCATAATAGTAGTAAAGAAAGGGAAAATGTCAATGAAAATATTAATAATTTTTAGATATATAATGAACAAGGAGACGTATATTACACCTGCGTGTCCCAAATGTGGTTCAGAGGTGACCGGGCGTGTTATTACCGTGGGAATGAACAGTAATGTGGATAGATTAAAAAAGAATTATCTTAAAGCAGGGGAGTATATTAAGCCTCGCCTGTATCTGAGTAATTATGGAGATTGTAATGCTTTTTGCCTGCATTGCGGAAATGAGTGGAATGAAGATAATATCAAGATTGTCTATCCTACTAAGAAGGAGCTTCAAAAGATCAAAGAAAAAAAGAAGATAATATATGATGTAAATGATGAATATCTGTCAGATCTTCGCGATGCGTATATAAATAACTTGTCGTATCAGGAATATATTGAGATAAAAAAAACAGAAGAAGCTTATGATGATGAGTGTTTAGAAAGATCAAAGTCGCTAAAAATAGAAAAGCTCAAAAGAAATGTGAAAAGAGCTACAGTGTTCTTTTGGAAAAAAATCATTGTTTCATCGACTGTTGGAGTGATGGAGGATATATTTCCGGGAAAGCATAATACAAAAGTGCGATAGAAGAATAGGCTTTATAAAAATTCCCCTGCCAATCAGTATTGAGTGGCAGGGGAATAAAAAATAATTATTTCTTCTTACCGTTAACAGCATCCTTAAGAGCCTTACCAGCTTTGAACTTAGGAACAGTAGCTGCAGGGATCTTAATAGCTGCGCCAGTCTGAGGATTCTTACCTGTTCTAGCAGCTCTCTTAGCTGTCTCGAAAGTACCAAATCCAACAAGCTGAACTTTACCCTTTTTCTTGAGTTCCTTAGAAACTGTTTCTGTGAAAGCCTTTACAGCCTTCTCAGAATCTTTCTTTGAAAGACCGGTCTCTTTTGCAATAGCATCAACGAGTTCTGTCTTATTCATGATAATACCTCCCTCAAAATGAGTTTTTTAACTACTAATCAAGATTTTACAACGTTTTTATGCGCCTTACAAGAGGTTTAAATCGAAAAAACGCCAAAAATTATAATGTTTTTTAGTGCATAATACTGAAAAGTCGCATGTTTTGATGGGTTAAAATGAATATGATGTCGGAAAACCGCTAAAATTGATATATATAAGGATATGTGAGATAATAGTTCATTATTTGCACAAAAGACAAGGGGAATATAGATATGGGCATTTTTAAGCTTGACTTCAAGTGTAAGGATTACATTTGGGGTGGAGACAGACTGATTAAAGAATATGGGATAAAAGCTGACGGAGAAATCTGTGCTGAGGCGTGGGTTCTTTCAGGACACAAGGATGGCATTTCAACGGTAGCAGATGGTATATATAAGGGACAGACACTGGCTGAAGTAAACGCAAAGCATAAGATTCTTGGAAAAAACTGTGATAAATATAAAGAGTTTCCTATATTAATAAAACTTATAGATGCAAAAAAATCACTTTCAATTCAGGTACATCCTGACGATGCATACGCTCTTGAACATGAAGGGCAGTACGGGAAAACCGAGATGTGGTATATAATTGCCGCTGAAGAAGGAGCTTTCCTATATTATGGATTTGAGAAAGAAGTAAGTCCTGATGAGCTTGAAGAGCGAATAAGGAATAATACTTTGGAAGAAATACTCCATAAGGAATATGTTAAAGCAGGAGATGTGGTATTTATAGAGCCGGGAACGCTTCATGCTATCGGTGCAGGAATAATGATAGCTGAAATACAGCAGAGTTCAAACATAACATACCGTATTTATGATTATGGCAGACTCGGTGCTGACGGTAAGCCAAGGGAACTGCATGTAGAAAAGGCATTGGATGTATTAAAGAGAGAGCCTGCCAAAAAATATGTGCAAAAAGGAGAACACCTTGTTGAGTGTTCATACTTTTGTGTTGATAAGGCAGATGTAAAAGAAGGCGCATCCTATGAAGGAAAAGTGGATGACAGCTCTTTTGCAAGTCTTCTTGTTATTGACGGTGAGTGTACAATATCCGTATCAGGTGATGAGATAGCTGCAAGGAAAGGTGAGTCCTACCTCATAGAGGCAGGAACAGGGGCGTACACTATTTCCGGAAACGCAAGTGTACTTATCACAAAAGTTCCGTGATTGAGAGAAATTTACTCAACACAGATAAAAAGATATTTAAAATACGTGTGTGCAGCTTCTTTATTATATATATTGATAAGGCTCACAGAAAAAAGATCAGAGCAGGCAGTCAGCCTGTTCTTTTTTATATATGAGACCATTTTCTTATAGGTTGTGTCTATTCCCGAAGTCTTATGATTATGGTAGCAGCGAACTACTTTATTGCTTGGCAAAGGAAACGTATTTACGTTATCCGGCGGCAAAAAAGACAAAGTAATGATGTTGTTATATACGTAATTTCCTTTTGTTAGATCTTTATAATCGATAGTAACTCCCGATGGGAAAGCGGCAAAAGAGGCGTCGGCGTTTGCTCTGGCCAGGTGTGCGGAAATGTCTTTTGCAATATCGGCAGCGTGGTACGAAGAAGATTTGTCTTCAATCTCCGTTGATGAAAAACTCATATCCGGAATTGCGTCAAGAAAAGGAACTCCCGGTTTACATCCGTCATATTTTTCTAAGATCCACAACCCAAGATGCATTGCGCTGATTTTTTTGTTGATGAGAAAAAGCTCACGCTGCATGTCCAGAATTTTCGAGTTTACCATCTTCGAGATACTTTCTTTATTGGAATGGTGAATAGTGTTGCTGATCTCTTTTATTGAACAACCGGCTTTTCGCATTGTATTTATGAAGAAAAAAGAACTGATCTGCGAAGCGGAATAGTAGTGATAGCCGTTGTTTGGATCAACTCGGGGAGTGATGATATTTTGCTCGTAATAGTAGCGAAGAGTATCGCGGGTCGTCCCACATAGTTTTGCAAACTGGCTCACGCTGAGTGAATATTCCAGCTCTTCATCTTTTAAATTACTAAATGTCGTCACAAAAACCTCCTAAAAATTGATAATAAAAAATCAAAAATACACTTGACCTGGGGGTAACACCCAAGTTTATTGTAACAGAGAATTAAGTTTACACAACCCTGTTTATAGTAAATAGGGAATTACACAGAAAAAGGGAGAAAAGAAAATGAAAGATGTAAAAGCAACAATTGTACGTATAATCGCAGAGTACCTTGATAAGGAGGAGTCAGAGATCAAGACAACTGATACTTTTACAGAAATCGGACTTGATTCACTCGACATCATGGAGCTTGTTATGCAGATGCAGGAAGAACTTGATTGCAAGATCGAGCTTTCTCAGGAAATCACAACTATTGACAAGCTTGCTGAGCTTATTGAGAAGAACTAATCAGTGATCCGTTTGGAGGAATGAGACAATGGAAAAGAATCCTGTTTGCGAAATGCTTGGGATTGAATATCCCGTTATACAAGGTGGGATGGCTTGGATTGCAGATGCAAAACTAGCCGCAGCTGTTTCAAATGCCGGAGGATTGGGACTCATCGCAGCAATGAATTCAAACGGCGAACAGTTGAGAGCACAGATAAAAGAAGCTAAGAAGCTTACGAACAAGCCTTTTGGAGTTAATCTGATGCTCATGAGCCCCTACATTGATGAGGCTGTAGAAGTTGTATGTGAAGAAGGTATTTCGGTTGTTACAACAGGAGCAGGAAATCCTTCTAAGTACATGGAGAAGCTTAAAGGCGCAAATATAAAGGTCATCTGTGTTGTTGCCAGTGTTGCGCTTGCCGTGATGGTTGAGCGCATGGGCGCAAGCGCTGTTATAGCTGAGGGCTGCGAGTCAGGCGGTCACGTCGGCGAGACAACAACAATGGCGCTTGTGCCTCAGGTTGTGGATGCTGTGAATATTCCTGTTATTGCTGCCGGCGGAATTGCCGACGGAAGAGGAATGGCGGCAGCTTACATGCTTGGAGCAAAGGCTGTGCAGATGGGAACAAGATTCCTTACAGCAAAAGAATGTGGCGTGCATGAAAACTATAAGGAAAAAGTTCTCAGTGCAAAAGACAGAGACACGATTGTTACCGGAAAATCTCTCGGCCATCCCGTAAGAGCTTTAAAGAACAGAATGACCAGAGAATTTCAGGCAAAAGAGCTTGATCCCAATACTACAAGTGAAGAGCTTGAAGCAATGGGCGCAGGCGCATTAAGAAAAGCAGCTATAGATGGAGACGTAAAGTACGGTTCATGTATGTGTGGTCAGATCGCGGGGCTTGTTAAGAGCGAAGGAACCTGCGAGGAAATAATCAAGAGCATATACAGTGAAGCGATGGCACTTATGGGTGCTTGAAAAGTGGAGAAAATATGAAAAAAATCGCATTTTTATTTGCCGGTCAGGGGAGTCAGTACGCCGGAATGGGAAAAGATTTATATGAGAATATAACTGAAGTGAAGGAGTTTTTTGACACTGCGGAATCTGTAAGACCCGGAACACTCGATCAGATGTTTTCGGGAACAGAAGAAGAGCTGAAAAAGACAGAGAACACACAGCCTTGTCTCTTTCTGGCAGATATAGCAAGCGCGATAGCGTTGGAAAACAGCGGAATAAAGCCCGACGCGATCGCAGGTTTTTCACTTGGAGAAGTTGTTGCAATGGGAATGTCCGGAGCACTTGCCAAGGAGGATGCATTCAGACTGGTATGTAAAAGAGGAAAGCTCATGCAGGCAGCTGCAGATGCACAGAAGGGCAGCATGATAGCTGTTATGCGTATGGATAAGAGTGAGCTTGAATCACTTTGCGATGAATTTGGAGTATATCCTGTCAATTACAACTGCCCCGGACAGATTGTTGTTTCCGGGGAAGAAGACAGGATTGAGAAATTAAAAGCAGCTCTTTCTGAAAAGAGTGTAAGATTCGTACCACTTGCGGTAGGAGGTCCGTTCCATACTCCTTACATGAAAGAGGCATCTAAGGGATTGCAGGAAGAGATAGAGAACGAAGAGATGTATGACATAAACAATCTTCAGACACCTGTGTATGCGAATATGACAGCAAATCCGTATCCCGATGACAAAGAGGGAATAATTGATACTATTTCGAACCAGATATCAAATAGCGTCAAGTGGGAAGAAACACTTAATAACATGGCGGCAGCCGGAATTGATACCTTTATAGAATGTGGACCGGGCAAGACACTTTCCGGTTTTGTGAAAAGAACCGTTACCGGAGCAAATATTTTTAACGTAAGCGATATTGATTCTTTGAACAAAGTTGTAGAGGAGTTGAAAAAATAATGTTAAAGGGAAAAGTTGCTGTAGTAACCGGCGGAACAAGAGGAATTGGCAACGCTATTGCGCAGAAATATGCGGAGAACGGTGCTAACCTCGCGATAATAGCCACAAAAGACAATGAAAAGGCGCAGGCGGCTATTGAAGAACTTAAGAAGAATGGTACAGATGTAAAACTATATCTGTGTGATATAAAAAATGCCGATCAGGTGACTTCGGTATCAGAAGAGATTTTAGCTGATTTTGGCGGTGTGGATATAGTAGTAAATAATGCCGGAATAACAAGAGATAACTTGCTTCCGGGAATGAGCATTGCGGATATAGACGATGTTATTGACATTAACTTAAAAGGAACAATGTATGTAACACGCTCTTTTATCCGTAATTTTATAAAGAGAAAAGGTGGAAATGTTATAAATATCAGTTCTGTAGTCGGACTGATGGGAAATAAAGGTCAGGCAAACTACGCTGCATCAAAGGCAGGCATAGTAGGTTTCACCAAGACAGTTGCAAAGGAATATGGCAGAAAGAACATCAGATGCAATGCCATAGCACCAGGATATATAGCTACCGAGATGACGGCGCAGTTATCTGAGGCTCAGACAGAAGAGCTGAAAAAGCAGTTGCCGCTCGCAAGACTCGGAAAACCGGAAGATATTGCGGAACTTGCATTGTTCCTTGCAAGTGACAGATCTTCATATATCACCGGCGAAGTTATAAAAGTAGATGGAGGAATGTATGTGTAGAGTTGTTGTTACAGGTATGGGAGTAATATCTCCCGTTGGAAATGATATCGATACTTTTTGGGAGAGCTTAAAAGCAGGTAAGTGCGGAGTTGATAAAATCAAAAGGTTTGATGCATCAGGTCTTAAAGTAAGCCTGGATGCCGAAGTCAAAGAATTTGAACCTAAGAAATACTATGATACCGTTCAGGAAATCCGTAAGTCGGATCTTTTTATGCAATATGCAATGGCTGCTGCAAGACAGGCGGTTGAGCAGAGTGGAATCCTTGAGAGTGAGCTTGATAAAGAGCGTTTCGGTGTATATATAGGATCGGGAATCGGCGGAATCAATACAACAATCCGTGAGACAAGAAAGCTTGATGAGAAGGGACCCGAGATGGTTTCTCCATTCTTTGTTCCCATGATGATAAGCAATATGGCAGCAGGTGCCGTATCAATTAAGTTTGGTGCAAAGGGACCTACTCTTCCTATCGTTACAGCGTGTGCAACTTCAACACATACGATCGGAGAGGCATACAGAGTGATCAAACACGGTTATGCCGATGCAATCATCGCAGGCGGAAGTGAAGCTTCTATAAATGAACTTGCAATGGCAGGATTCATAAATTGTCAGGCACTCAATCTTTCAGAGGATCCTTCTGAGGGAAGCATCCCGTTTGATAAGCGAAGAGGCGGATTTGTCATGGGTGAAGGCGCAGGAATCCTTATTCTCGAAGAATATGAGCATGCTAAGAAGCGTGGAGCCAAGATTTATGCAGAAGTTGTCGGATATGGAAATACATCTGACGCTTATCATATCACTGCTCCCGATCCGGAAGGCGACGGCGCTGTAAGAGCAATTCAGGCAGCTGTAAAAGAGGCAAAAGTCAGCGACAGCGATGAGATATACTTCAATGCACACGGAACAGGTACACACTTGAACGATGCAATGGAGACAAAGGCAATAAAGAAAGTCTTTGGAAAGAAAGCATATGACATCCACATCAGTTCCACAAAGTCAATGACGGGACACATGATGGGAGCAACCGGTGCTGTTGAGGCTATCGCATCTGTAATGGCACTTAACGAAGGTATCATACCTCCGACAATCAACTATAAAGAGAAAGATGAGGAGTGCGATCTTAACTATACAGTAAACAAGGCAGAGAACGTTGCTGTAGACTATGCGATCAGCACATCACTTGGATTTGGCGGTCATAACGCGTGTATCGCATTTAAAAAAGCAGATTAAGAAAGGGCAATTATGAGTTCATTAAAAGAGTACGGTGATCTTTTTTTAAGATTGAATTTAACAGAGCTTTCTGTCGAAGAAGGAGACTTTAAGATTCAAATGAAAAGAGAGAACTCCATAAAGACCGAGAGCGCAAGAGTGGTTGAGACTGCATCGGTACAAAAGGAGAGTGCTCCGGTAACTTCCGAATCTGAAGAAGCACCTGCGAAAACTACCGGAACTGCTGTAAATGCACCGCTTTTAGGAATTTTTTATGCTTCTGTAGGAGAGAAAAAGGCAATCAAAGAAGGCGACAAAGTATCTGAAGGAGATGTACTGTGCACCATCGAGGCAATGAAGATGATGAACGAAGTAAAGGCTCCTGTGAGCGGTGTTGTTAAGGAAGTCTGTGTCTCCGACGGAGCGCTTGTTGAATACAAACAGACACTTTTCGTTATTGAATAAGAGGAATATATGAATAGAGAAGAATTGATGAAGATACTGCCTCACAGAGATCCGATGTTACTTGTCGATGAGGCGTATCTGAACGAAGACGGAACGGCTACGGGATATTACAACGTGCGTGGCGATGAGTATTTTTTACAGGGCCATTTTCCGGGAAATCCTATCGTTCCGGGGGTAATACAGTGCGAGATAATGGCTCAATCAGCCTGCGTTCTTTTTGCCGACAAGATGGCAAGTGGGGGATGTATTCCCGTGTATACGGGACTTGATAAAGTTCGTTTCAGAAATATGGTTAAACCCGGAGACAGGATCAGAGTCGACACTAAGGTAATAAGGTCTTTTCATCCCATGTATGTACTTCATGGGGAATTGACTGTAGATGGGAAAAAATGTATGAGCGGAGATTTTTCTTTTGCCATTACGGAAGTAGGAGAAAGAGAGGAAGCGTGACATGTTTTCTAAGATTCTTATAGCAAACCGTGGTGAAGTTGCCGTACGTGTTATCAGAGCATGCAAGGAAATGGGAATTGAGACCGTTGCTGTGTACTCAGACGCAGACAAGGATGCACTTCATGTAGAGATGGCTGATGAGAGTTACTGCATTGGCGGACCTTTAGTTAACGACAGCTATTTGAATATGAACGTCATAATTACGTTGGCTCAGGCTGTGGGTGCCGAAGCTATCCATCCCGGATATGGAATGCTCTCCGAGAATCCTGAGTTTGCAAGGAAGTGTGAAGAAAACGATATCGCGCTTATCGGTCCCGGTTCCGAAGTTATGGAAAAGATGGGACAAAAAGAGATTGCAAGACAGATTGCTGTAAGTACGGGAGTTCCTGTTACACCCGGAAGCGATATTTTAGAGAGCAATAAGGATGCGATCAGATGGGCAAAAGAGATAGGCTATCCCGTGATACTTAAGGCAAGAGCCGGAGGTGGCGGAAAAGGAATCCGTGTTGTCAGGGAAGAAAGCGAGCTGAAATCTGCTTTTGAACAGGTAAAAAAGGAAGCGAAGAGCTCTTTTGCAGATGATGCCATCTTTATGGAGAAATATCTCGAGAATGTAAAGCACGTTGAAGTGCAGATTCTTGCGGATCAGAGCGGAAAAGTCATTGTTCTTGGCGACAGAGATTGTTCTGTTCAGCGAAAGAACCAGAAGCTTATAGAAGAGTGTCCTGCGCCGGTTTTGTCTGATGAAACACGTAAAAAAATGTATGCGGCGGCTTCGGATCTTGCCAGACAGGTGGGCTATGTTACCGTAGGAACCGTGGAGTTTCTTGTAAAAGGCGATTCATTCTATTTCATGGAAATGAATACCCGTCTTCAGGTTGAACACTCCGTTACGGAGATGGTATGCGGTATAGATATAGTTGAGTGGCAGATCAGGACTGCAGCCGGAATAAACATTCCTTTTAATCAGGAGGATATCGCGCATAACAGACATGCTATAGAGTGCAGGATCTGTGCGGAAAATTCAGTAGACTTTAAGCCGTCTACCGGAAAGGTTGAGCTTCTTCATATTCCCGGTGGCGTGGATGTGAGATTTGATTCGGCGCTCTATCAGAGCTACGAGGTGACGCCGTTCTATGATTCTATGCTCGGCAAACTCATAGTCTGCGCGGATACAAGAGACGGTGCAATCCGTAAGATGAAGAGCGCACTCTCTGAGTTTGTGCTTGTAGGTGTGGATAACAACAGAGAAATGCACATGAAATTTATGGACAACACAGGTTTTGTAGTAGGCAATTACGACACGGGAATTTGTCAGAAGGTTTTGTAAACTATGGAATTAAAAAGTCTTTTTTTAAAAGCGAATAATGAGCTTGAGTACGGCGATGTCAAACCAAGAAGCAGAAAAGTTACCTGCAAGAAATGCCAGAAAGAAACAGCAATAGCCAAGGTAAGAAAAAACAATTTTGTATGCCCGAACTGCGGACATTATTTTCCTGTAAGAGCGAGACGCAGAATACTTATGCTTTCGGATAAAAGAAGCTTTGTGGAATTGTTCGGGGATCTGGAATCTAAAAATATCCTTGATTTTCCTGAGTACGACAGCAAGCTACAGGCAGCAAGGGAAAAGAGCCGTGAAAATGAAGGCGTTATCTGCGGTGTTGCGACGATTGGCGGTTACAGAACCTGCATTTTTGCTATGGATTCAAATTTTATGATGGGATCCATGGGAGCAGTCGTTGGAGAACGTATTACAAGTCTGTTTGAATATGCAACAGAAAAGAACCTTCCCGTTATCGGGGTTACCGTTTCGGGCGGTGCAAGAATGCAGGAGGGGATGCTTTCTCTTATGCAGATGTCTAAGGTTTCGGCAGCAGTAAAAAGACATAACAATGCTGGCAATCTGTATATAGCTCTTTTGACCAATCCGACGACAGGTGGCGTGGATGCGAGCTTTGCGATGCTTGCGGACATAACGCTTGCTGAGCCGGGAGCGAGGATTGGATTTGCGGGACCGCGTGTTATTGAGAAGACACTTAACAGAGCACTTCCTAAGGGATTCCAGAAGGCAGAGCGCGTTTTGGAATGCGGATTTATAGATGACATCGTAACAAGAGACAAGCAAAGGGATTACCTTGAAAAGATACTCAAAATTCACAACGGCTAAAGAAGAGAACAAGAGGGCATATATGAGAGATTATGATATTGTGCTCGGCGCACGAAGTGACAACCGGTATACGGCGGTTGATTATATGAATGCTGTTATCGGTGATTTCATTGAATTTCACGGTGACAGATACTTTGGGGATGACGGGGCTGTTATTGCAGGTATTGGAATGATTAAGGACATGCCTGTGACGGTTATCGGAATCGAAAAAGGCAAGAATACTGAGGACAGGATAGCTCATAATTTTGGAAGTGCACATCCGGAAGGATATAGGAAAGCTTTGCGACTGATGAAGCAGGCTGAGAAATTCCACAGACCGATACTGTGTTTTGTTGACACAGCAGGAGCTTTTTGCGGAGTTGACGCCGAAGAGCGTGGTCAGGGAAGAGCTATCGCAGAGAATCTGTATGAGATGTCAGATCTGAGAACGCCGATCTTGTCGATTGTTATCGGAGAAGGCGGAAGCGGCGGTGCGCTGGCACTTTCACATGCAGACAGGGTGTGGATGCTTGAAGATGCATATTTTAGCGTGGTATCGCCGGAGAGCTGTGCAAATATCCTGTGGAAGAGCACAGAAAAAGCAGATGTGGTTGCGGATGCTCTGTATCTTACAGCAGATAAGCTCTACAAACTGGGACTTATAGATAAGATTTGTAGTAACGATGCTTTTGAGAATTTGGAAAACGATATATATTCGGAGCTTAAGAAGCTTATGGCTACGGATATTGATACACTTACGGATCAAAGGTATGAAAAATTCAGAAGAGTCGGATATTAGGGGCGAAGATGACTAACATATATCAAAAATACTATAAGGAAAACTGCGACAAAGACGGTAATGTAGTAAGTATTGAGACAAGCTTTGATGATAATTTCAATTTTGCTTATGATGTGATCGACAGATTTGCGGATGAATGTCCCGATAAGCTTGCTATGGTTCATAGAAGCACGAATGGTACGGATACACGTTTTACATTCGGAGATCTTAAAAGACTTAGCAACAAAGCAGCAAATGCTTTAAAGGAACTTGGGGTAAAGCGCGGAGATCCGGTCATGCTCCTGCTTAAAAGGCGTTATGAGTTTTGGATCGGAATTTTGGCGATTCACAAATTGGGAGCAATCGCCATACCTACTTCACACATGGTATCTTCGGAAGATATTAAGGAAAGAATCAAGTTTTCCGGTACGCGCGCGGTAATCTGTGTCAATTCGGAACAGATATGCAGTAAGGTTGAAAGTGCCATTGAGGGAATCGATGTTATCCAGATTGTGGTCGGAGACAGTTACAAGGACAAAATTTCTTTTGACCATATCATGGAATCTGCGTCAGAAGAGCTTGAAAGAGTAGTTACCGAAGTAAATGACAATATGCTTTACTATTTTACATCCGGTACAAGTGGGGCACCCAAGGCGGTAATACATGATTTTTCTTATCCTATAGCACATATCTATACGGCAAAATGCTGGCATGGTGTGGAATATAACGGCTTACATCTTACTGTTGCAGATTCGGGATGGGCAAAATCTGCATGGGGCAAGCTATATGGACAGTGGTTCATAGGAACTGCAATTATGGTGTATGATTACGAGCAGTTCTATGCTGCAGACTTACTTAAGCTGATCGCGGAGGAAAAAATAAGTACATTTTGTGCTCCTCCTACAATATATAAATATTTTATTCTGGAAGATCTGTCCCAATATGACCTGAGCAATTTACGTTTTGCGACAACTGCAGGTGAGCCGATGCCCGAGGAGGTTGCCGAGAAGTTTTTTGCCAAGACCGGAATAAGAATCCGTGAAGGCTTCGGACAGACGGAAACAGCACTGCAGATATGCACTCCAGCCGGAAAAGAGCAGGTTAAAGGATCTATTGGTTTAAAATCTCCTTTATATAATGTAGCGTTGGTAAATGAGGATAATGAGCCGGTTGCTGTCGGTGAAGAGGGCGAGATAGTTATAATTCCCGATGGAGATAAAAGACCTATAGGCATTTTCAAGGGCTATCTTGGTGATGAAGCACTATATAAAGAAGTTTGGCGCGGCGGTGTTTATCATACAAAAGATAAAGCTGTGATGGACGAGAGCGGACATTTCTTTTTCATTGGAAGAAACGATGATGTTATCAAGTCAAGCGGCTACAGGATTGGTCCGTCTGAAGTTGAAGATGTGATAATGTGTCATCCTGCGGTATTTGAATGTGCCGTTACGGGTTTCCCTTCCAAAAACAGGGGAGCAGTGGTTAAAGCGAGCATTATTCTCAAGGAAGGCATTGAAGATACGGGCAAACTTGGAACTGAGATACAGGAATTTGTAAAAAAGCGTGTTGCGATATACAAGTATCCAAGGATAATCAAGTTCGTCGATGAATTACCACGCACAAGTAGCGGAAAAATAAGCAGAGCCCGCATATGACAGGCGGATATTGCCAGACTTAACAAAAAGTAATCTGAAAAAAGTGTCATTTTTATCAATATTTTATTTGAAATATGAATGCGTTTATAGCCATAATATATATAGGCGGTTGTATTTCAAATAAGGAGACCAATTATGAAAAAGAAGGTTCTTATAGCGGATGATACAGCACTGATAAGAGAGATGATCAAAAATGCACTTGGCACCGAAGAATACCAGATTGTGGGTGAGGCTGTTACCGGGCTCGAAGCAGTAGATATGTATAAGGAAAAGAAGCCCGATCTTATGGTCTTGGATATAAATATGCCCAAGATGAATGGGATAGATGCACTTAGTGCAGTGATAGCCTATGATTCTAATGCAAAAGTCATAATGTGTTCCGATCAGAAATACGAAGGAATGATAGTTATGGCAATAAAGAAAGGCGCCAAAGACTTCATTGTTAAGCCATTTACCACTTCTGATGTCTTATATGCCGTGAAAAAAGCATTTGAAGAGGAAGAAGAGTAATTTAAAACATATAAGCGAGACTATATAATGTATGTAGCCTCGCTTTTTTTCGGTTAAGCGATGCAACAAAGATGTTGATACTGACGGCGTAGGAGTAGGCTATGATAGGAAGAGTATTATTGTTTAAAACGGCAGACAGCTGCTATGAATCAGTTAATGTGATGGTGGATAATCTTGAAAAAGAGTACTTGAAGCTTGGCATAGAATGTGACGAAATAGATGTATCTATGAATAGAGAGCAGGTGCTTCAGGCGATGGGCATTATTGATTCGGGAAGATATGATGCCGCTATCGCTTTTAATGCTGTAGGACAGCAGGATGTGACTATCGCAGGTGAGAACATTTTTGATCACTTCGGTATTCCTTTTATCAACATTCTTTTGGATCATCCCATGGATCATTATCTGAATCTGAATAGTTCTTGCAAAAACTATCATGTAGTGTGTCTTGATAGAAATCATGAGAGTTTTCTCAAAGCATATTTTCACAATCTTGCAGGAGTGCATTTTCTTCCTCTTGCTGCGGAATACGATGAGGAGGCTGAGCCAAAAGAAATCTCGATAAGGTCCAAAGATATAATTTTTGCCGGAAGTCTGATCAAAAAATCCTGTGCGGAACTTTTTGAAGAATATAAAAAATATCCCGAACCATACAATGATATTATTATGCGCGTGCTTGACAGGATGCTCACCTGCAGGGATGAGGATATTGGTGTAGCTTATGATCATGTGATCAGAGACGATATGCGATTGGATATTTCGACAAGTGATTATTTGGATATTCTGTCGAAGATACAGATATGTAACTACTTTATGCGGACATATTTACGAGAGGAAATTCTGGGAGATCTTCTTAAGGCTAAAGTACCTATACATCTATACGGCGGAGGCATGGATAGGTTGCTTAATGCATTTCCGGAAAATAGAGCGATCTATCATGGAAGCGTTCCTTTCAGTTCTATACCGGAAATCTATTCGGATGCCAAGATTGTTATTAATATTATGCCTATGTTTAAAAATGGGTGTCATGACAGGATTCCTTTTGCTATGCTACAGGGTTCCGCTGTTCTTACAGATCGCAGTAAGTACATAGATGACACATTTCCCGACTGCGTATATACATATTCATACGACGGTACAATCGCAGACACGATAAAAAATATCCTTAGTGACGAGAAAAAACTCTCTGAAACTGCATTCAGGGGCAGAGAATATGCGCTTAACAATATGACTTGGGAGTGTTATGCGAAGAAATTGCTGCAAATAGTAGTTTAGTTAAGAAATAAAGTCGACTTATTTGGTTACAGTAGCACTGGACAACGACAAAGTGCAATGTTAGAATACATGCATAAATCAACTGGAAGAGGGACAATTACATGTTAAAGCAAATATCTATTTACGCAGAAAATAAAAAAGGATGCTTACAGAACGTTACAGGTATTCTTTGCACAAACGGAATCAATATACTTGGATCTGTAACTAATGATTCTGCAGAGTACGGAATAATAAGAATGGTCGTTTCAGACCCTGAAAAGAGCATTGAAGTACTCAGTAAAGAAGGATATATCTGCAAGACAACTCCCGTTCTTGCTGTTGAGTGTCTTGACGAGGTCGGATCTTTGGATAAGATCTTAAAGACATTATTTGACAGCAATATAAACGTGAATTATACATATCTTTCTTTCAACCGTGATTCAGGACTTCCTATAATGGTAATCCACACGGATGATACCGCACAGGTAGAAAATATCCTTATCAATAGAGGCTATAATTGCATCTGAGATAAGGTATAAATTATAATGGTATTGTAAGTAAATATAGTAAAAGTAGGTTTAGGTTGTTTTGTTTTTTGCCAATGGCTCATAGGAGGGTACACATGCAAGGATACAAAAAGCTTGAATACACCGGAAATACTGACGTAATTTTGCGTTACACGAAGGGACATTTCATAACCCCTAATTCCCATGTTAATTACTATATTGATCTTTGTGATACCAAGGCTAGAATGAAAGAGGCTCGTGCGGCAGGTGAGTCGCTGGCTGAGATGTACATGTCATCTGATGTTATTGACACTATCTTGTGTCTCAACGGCATGGAAGTGGTAGGCTCATACATGGCGAATAAGCTTACTGAAGCCGGTATCCTATCTATGAATTCCCATAAGACCATGTATATTACAGCTCCCGAATACAATGTAAATGGACAGATGATGTTCAGGGAAAATAACCAACACATGATAAACGGGAAAAAAGTGCTTATTCTGATAGATTCGGCAACGACCGGTAAGACATTAAAGAGCGCACTTGAGTCCATAAAATTTTATAAAGGAGAAATTGTAGGAATATCAGCAGTTTTCTCTGTTGCTACTCAGATTGAGAATATTCCGATCAGGGCATTGTTTACGATGCGCGATCTTCCGGACTATTCGACTGCTTCGCAGGATGCTTGTCCATTGTGTAAAAATGGCGTTCCTGTCGACGCCATCTGTAATGGATTTGGCTATTCAACACTTTGATGTTGAATAGCCAAATTAAGTTGAAGGTTTTTTGAGTTTTTTATAAAATTAATCTAAAGTTTTGCGTAATATGTCCGATAAAAATAATGTAGGGTGAAAAAGGGTGCATACCTTGGGCGTTTAAACCATAACTTACAAAAATTACTGGGGGATATTAATTTCGTACTCAGAACTAAAGTTATGGAAACTTCTTCCGATAAATGTAGTAAGAAGTACAAAATGCTCCAAGGAAGGAGGAAGAGATATGCGTATAGAAGCGTACAATCAAGTTCAGCAGATCTATTCAAACAGCAAAGTTAATAAGGCTCAGCAGACTAAGAAGACAAGCGATGTAAGAGATACAGTATCGTTTTCTTCTATAGGAAAAGATATTCAGGTTGCTAAGCAGGCTGTAAAAGCTACACCTGATGTCAGAGAAGATCTGGTAGCTTCGCTCAAAGCTGCTGTTAAAAATGGCACTTATGATGTAAGCGGAGAAGCTTTTGCTGATAAATTGATGGCTAAATTTGAAGAAGCAAACGGTTTATTATAATTAAATAGAAATAATCCAGGAGGATGATTCCGGTGGCAAGCTTAATGGAAAATCTGGTCGACGTGCTCGATCAGGAGTGTACAATGTACGAAAATTTACTGGGGTTATCTAGCCGAAAGACTTCCGTTATAGTTGAAGGAAATCTTGAGGCACTTGCGGAAATCACGGATGAGGAGCAGTGCGTAATAGGTAATATCCAGTCTCTTGAGAAAAAACGCGAAGAGGCAATGAAGGATATTGCTAACGTGCTTAACAAGGATGTTAATTCATTGAAACTGACCGATCTGATCGAAGTACTAGAGAAAAGACCTGTCGATCAGAAGAACCTGGCAGTGCAGCGCGATAGGCTCGTTGGCGTTGCGGGAGATGTCAGACGTGTAAACGGACAAAACCAAGAGCTGCTACGCAGTTCAATAGAGATGGTTCAATTCGAGATGAATATCATCCAGGCCTCAAAGAGAGCTCCGGAAACAGCAAATTATTCAAGAGCTTTAGGCACTACAGGCGAATGTCTTGGTTACACATCGGGCGGGTTTGATGCAAAGCAGTAATGTACTACATGAGCATAAAAGTGGTACAGATGCATGTGGATAACCCCTCGGGTAACCGAAATAGATATAGCGGTAGTGTCTTTTCTTATGCAAAAAAATGTGTAAGATACTCTTTGTAGAAGTAGAAAAGATGTTTTTTTCAGGAGGAAAGAAGTATGTCCCTCATGGCGAATTTATATGTCGGCACATCAGGGTTGCAGACATCGCAGAACGCACTTAATACAACTGCACACAATATGGCAAACCTTGATACCGAGGGCTATACAAGACAGCAGGTATCGCAGGGAACAAGGGCATATCAGACTCTTGAGAAAAGAAATGAATGTATTGCGTGGAAACAGATAGGAACCGGTGTTGAATATAATAATTGTAAACAAGTAAGGAGTGACTTCCTCGATAAAGCATACAGAAAGGAATCGGGAAGGTACGCTTATTATGATATATCCCAGAAAGCTCTTGAAGAGATAGAAGATCAGTTTCAGGAGATGAATGGAACAGAATTCAGCCAGTCTTTGAATAACTTGTGGACAGCAGTGCAGGAACTTGCAAAAGATCCTACATCGGCAGTTACAGAGAGCGCACTTGTAACAAGGGCAAATGAATTTTTGACAAAGGCTAAGAGTGTGTATGACGGACTTGTGTCATATCAGAATAACCTTGATTCTTCAGTTTATGACATAGTAAAGAATATAAATGACATCGGCGATCAGATCCGGGCATTAAACGAAGAGATTGTAAATATTGAATCTGGAAGAGAAGAAAAGGCAAATGATCTTAGGGATGCGAGAAATCTTCTTCTTGATAAGCTTGGAGCATATGGAAAGATAGATTATTCGGAAGATATATTTGGAAATGTAACAGTTCTTTTTGAAGGATCGAGTTTTGTAACAACTGACCATGTAAATCACATGGGAATAGATGTAAAGCTTGAGAGTAGCGTAGGATTTGCGACACCTTACTGGGAGTACGCTGCGGTTAAAGAATATGACAAAGAAGGAAAAGAAGTGGTTACTTCAATCGAGGGAGCGCATATTTTTGACCTGACTCAGACAATATCCACAGCTACGGATACCGATATAGGTAAACTAAAAGCGGTACTTCTTGCAAGAGGCGATCACAATGCAACTTATCACGACATAGTAGAGAGTGAAGATTACTACAATAGGAATATTGCACAGTCGGTCATCATGAATGTTCAGGCGGAATTTGACCAGCTGGTACATAATGTCATGACAGCAATAAATAAAGTCATGGAAGATGCAGAGAGTAATCCTGCAACTATGGACAACACACTTGGAAAAGCGGCAGATTTTACAATGTTCATAGTGTCAAACGAAGAGGATAAGCTTGCATACAAAGTAGATGATCAGCACCCTGCGGGAAGCATAAAGACAGGATTTACTATAAAGAATTCGCAGGTTAATCCGATTCTTTTGACCGATCCCACAACATTTACATTCAGAACTGTTGAGGGTAATGAAGATACAGCTACAGTTGCAGCTTTAAAAGAGGCTTTTACAAGATCGGACTATACTTTAAACCCGAATGTATATACAAAAAACAGCATTACTTCGTATTATGACAGCTTAATATCACAGATAGCCAACACGGGCGACAAATTAAAAAATGTTGCGGCAGCTCAGGAGCAGACGGTTTCGTCAATAGCTGCCGGAAGAGAGCAGATTGTTGGTGTGTCCAGTGATGAAGAACTTGAATATATGATTCAGTTCCAGAATGCATATAATGCATCAAGCAGATATATAAATGTAGTTAGTGAGATGCTTGAACATCTGGTATCAACACTTGGAGCATAACTTTGACAGTAACTTGTATGTCGGAGGGAAGAGATTATGACATCGACATTTTTTGGACTTAATATTGCAGCATCAGGGCTTAGAGCCGCTAATGCTGCACTTAACACAACTGCAAATAACATATCAAATGCAAATACTTCCGGATACAGCAGACAGGAAGTTAAACAGGAAGCTTCCGATGCGATCAGGGTATTTGCTAAATATGGCTGCGCCGGTGCAGGTGTTGACACTCTCGCAATTGAAAGAGTACGTGACAGCTTCTATGATGTTAAGTTCAGAAATAATGAGCAGCTTCTTGGAAATGTTAGTCAGAAGAATTATTACAATAAGCTTATCGAGCAGTACCTTGATGATAACGGGACGACCGGTTTCTCATCTCTTTTCAACAAGATGACAGCGTCGCTTCAGTCTGTTATGACGGCAGCAGGAACAACAGAGTCAAAGAGTACATTCATATCAGGTATGCAGAGCATAACGGAGTATTTCAACAATGCATATAACAATCTTCAGGGCGCGCAGGCGGACGTAAATGCAGAGATTAAACTCTGCGCAGACAGAATAACCGCCATAGCTCAGGAAGTTGCTTCGATAAACAAGCAGATCAACGTCATTGAGATGACGGGAACAACTGCAAATGAGCTCAGAGATAAAAGAGATGTTCTTATAGATGATCTTTCAAAACTTGTCTCGATTGAAACAAAAGAAACTCCTATTGTTGATGATACACAGCCTGACAGAAAAACAGGCGCAACGCGTTTTCAGATCTGGGTTGCGGGTGGATATGAGCTGGTTGATACTTACGAATACAGAAAGATGATCTGTGTTTCAAGATCTTCAGATGGCTCTATGAACCAGAATGATATTGATGGACTTTATGATATTAAGTGGGGAAGTGCAAGCTACAAAGATGGTGATAATATAGCAGAACTTTCTGATTTTGCCATTGATTCAAAGCTTATCGGCGGAGAACTTCAGGGGCTTCTTGCAATTAGAGACGGAAATAACGGTCAGAACTTTACCGGAGAATGCACGATAGTTGATAATGAGTCACGTCCTGTCAAAGTTACGGTCAAAGTTACGGACAAGCACCTTATGGATATGACTAAGTGTACGATTCCCGAACAGGGCGCGATTCACATTGGTGATGCGGATTTTAAGTATGACAAATGGGAATATGACGGAAATGACACATATACATTTACTATAGATAACGATACATTAAAGAGTATGCCTGAGGCGCACAGAGTAGTGTCTATCGGTAAATCTAACGACTATCAGGGAATACCATATTACCTTTCACAGATGAATGAGTGGATAAGACAGTTTTCGTCGGCTGTAAATGATATCATGACTAACGGTTATCCGGCTGATTCTGATGAGACTCCGGGACAGTTCCTTCTTACAGGAGAAGTTGATACCAACTCATCAGCTCAGTATTCATTTGATCAGCTTACAAAAAAGTCTGAGAATAAGGGCTATTATAAGCTTCGCGCAGGTAACTTTTCGGTAAACAGTGTTCTTTTGGCTGATGCAAGCAGACTTTCGACAAGAGCAGACATCACAGAAGGTGAGTCCGAATTTGGAAATCTCACAAAGCTTAAAGATATGTTTAATACGGCAAAAATTTTCAGAGGAGCTACATCAGGAGAGTTCCTTACCAAGGTTCTTGCTGATGTTGCGCTCAATACAAGCAATTCAGGAACTTTGGAAAAAACATACGATGCACTTGAGACGACCATTAATAATCAGAGACTTTCAGATTCAGGTGTTGACGAAGATGAAGAGGCATCGAACCTTGTAAAATTCCAGAATGCCTATAATCTGTCATCAAAGATGATCCAGACACTCACTGAGATTTATGACAGACTTATCCTCCAGACCGGAGTATGATGAATTACCTCGGCTATCGGACACATTCAAATGCCCGATAGCCGATTTTTTTGTTCAATAGTATAAAGATATAGCCGGAGTCAGCCGATAATCATAGTGAACTACTATATAGAACGAAGATGCTGCACGGATGCGCATTGTTTTTTGACTAAGGATGGTCTCATACGGAGGTCTTTTTGCCATGCGTATCACAAATAAGATAATGCAGAATAATTCGTTATATAATATCAATAACAACAAGATTACTGAGGATCAGCTTAATACCATGATGTCTACCGGAAAAAAGATAACAAGGCCCTCAGATGATCCTGTTATCGCTATAAGAGCATTGCGCCTTCGAAGCAATGTGACCCAGCTCTCACAATATTATGAGAAGAATGCAAAAGATGCCGAAAGCTGGCTTGATGTAACAGCAGATGCTTTGTCTACGGTTACATCTGTGCTTACTGATGCCGTTAAACAGGCAACAAAAGGTGCAAACAAAGATCTTACAGTAGACGATCTTGAAACAATAGTTGCTCAGATGGATGCTCTTTCAAAAGAGTACTATGCAACAGGTAACGTAGATTATGCCGGAAGATATATCTTTACAGGTTACAGAACAGATACATCGCTTACTTTTTCAGCGACAACTACAGCAGATTACACCGGGATAAATGATGAGTTTAATTCTACAGATGTATCATCATCAAGCAGAGTAACCGGAATGAGCAAGCTTGAGTCCTCAAATCTACTGGGCCAGAGCACAGAGGCTGCTGTAGAAGAGAGTAATATTGTTGAGTATAACGTCGGAAAGATAAGACTTTCTTATGACAACCTGAATTACAGAAGTGGCGAAACAGATTTTTCGGCTCCTGAACTTAAATGGAGAGAGAATCTCAAACAGCCCGCAACCAGTACTGTAAATGGTAATGTTGATCTTATAAACCTCACGTATACAACAGCAGCGGGAGCAACACATCATGTATCGCTTCCTACGCCTGATAGACTTGAGGCAGATGAGGCATATACTATTTCTAGCGAAGGTATTACTTATAACGTTACAAGAAATGCGGACGGATCGCACAACATAAAGGCTACAGAAGGAGATGTTGAATATAGTTTTGTAGTGGATAAGAACGGAGTTTATGATACATCTCATCAGAGCTCAAATGTAGAGTCGGGAACTGCAGAAACAGAGACGGTGCAGAAGACTACCATTACATATACAAACGACGATGGTGAAAGAATCAGCTTCAAACTTCCTTTAGTTGATGCAATCGGTCAGACTTACAGTATGAAGCTTGAGTATGGTAATAGAATCGCAATGGCAGTTATAAACAGTGATGGAACATACACTGTTACTGACGGAGCTGTCAAAAATAACACTGACGGCACTGTCACAAAAAATATAATCAATGTTACCGGAAACGGAAGTGTACATTCGTCGTATAAAGAGACATCTCTGAAAATACCTGAATCTAATATGATTTACACAACGACCAGTGAAGAGGATATTGATGAGTGTTATGAGAAAATAAATTCAACACCTACAGGTGCGGTGGCGTATTTAAATGCGGCAACGGGAGAAATTCTTTTGAATAAAGAATTGTCCGACAAGCTTTCAACTTTGCCTAAACTTATCAATGCTAATTCTATAGATGTGGTTTATGACAAAAAAGAGTGGGAAAACGGAGATATAAGACCGCAAAACCTCTTCAACTGTACATATACCGATGACAATGGCAAGAAAATACTTTATAATAAAGGCTCGGCAGCCCATGACATCGCTTATGACGTGGGATTTGCACAGTCGGTTGTTGTTAATACCACAGCGGATGCAGTTTTTACAACAGGTGTAAAAAGAGATATAGACGATCTTTCAAACATGCTTGGAAAGCTTAAGCAGATAAATGCCACAATCAAAACACTTGAGGAAAAGCTTGATGGTGCATCAAAAGAATCTGCTGAGTGGGCAAAGCTCGATGAAGAACTTTCAGCAGCAAAAAAGGCTTATAACTATCAAAGAGAGAATATTCAGAAAGAGTTTGAACATAAGATAACATCACTTCAGAAATCTCTTGATACGGCAAATATAGCTGTTACCGATAACGGAACGAGATCTAAGAGACTTGACCTTATAAATTCAAGGCTTATGACACAGACAACGACATTCCAGTCGCTTCAGTCTGAGAATGAAGATATTGATCTTGCAACTACGGTAACACAGCTCACATCGGCGCAGGTGACATATGAGGCGAGCCTTATGGCAACAGGTAAGATCAGCCAGACTTCGCTTATGAATTATATCTAATTCTTTTATATAGTATGGTAATTGTACGTTTTTACGTATATAATTAAATAGTGATAATAACATTTTTTATCAGGATTATGGAGGTTGCAGCATGAAATTAAACACTAGAATCTTTGGAGAGGTTGAGATTGAAGATAGTAAGATCATTTCTTTTCCAAATGGAATAATCGGTTTTCCTGATCTTAAGAGATTCACACTTATGCACGATGAGGAGCAGGGAACAAATACCATTAAGTGGTTGCAGTCAATAGAGGAGCCGGGATTTGCGATGCCTGTTATGGATCCGCTCTTTGTTTGCCCGGATTATCAGCCTATGGTTGACAAGGAAGCTGTAGCCGACATCGGAGATTTGCAGGATGAGGATATGCTCGTGCTTGTAACGGTTACTGTTCCGCATGACCTTAAGCAGATGACAGTTAACCTTAAGGGACCCTTCATCATCAATACAAAAGAGATGAAGGCTTCTCAGACAATCATTGATAATGAGGAATATCCTGTTAAGTTCCCTATTTATGAGATTTTGCAGAACAACAGAGCAGCGAAAGCATGATCATACCATAGGGAGGGAAAGGATATGTTAGCATTATCGAGAAAAAAGAACGAAGCAATCGTTATCAATAATAATATAGAGATTACTGTACTTGATATCAGAGGAGACCAGATTAAGATCGGAATCGCGGCTCCAAAGGATATCCCGATTTACAGAAAAGAAGTATATATTCAGATTCAGAATGAAAATAAAGAAGCAACAGATGTATCCGGAATCGAGGAACTCAAGAAATTGCTTTGATAAGAGCGCATTTACAGCGGCTGCTACCGGAAAGGGGCAGCCGTATTTATTTTTATTGGAAAATTCATTGAATTGAGGACATCATGAGGATACTTTACTATTATTGGGATGAATTCAACGGCGAAGATTGTATGGACGCCATGCGAAGGCTTGGGCATGAAGTAGAAGTTGTAAAATTTAAGCTTAGCAGCTATGAACTTACAGATGAAGATGAGGATAAGTTTAGAGTTCTTTTGACCAGAGAAGAGATGGGCAAAAGATATTATGACATAGTATACAGTTTCGACTACTATCCAAGCATTTCCGAGGTGTGCCTTAAATATAATATGCCTTATATATCGTGGGTTTTTGATTGCCCGCACTATACACTTGACTCACATACAATAACCAATCCTGTGAATAAGGTCTTTGTTTTTGACAAGGAATTGTGCCAACTTATGAGGAACAAAGGGATTGAAACGGTGAATTATTCACCGTTAGGTGTCAATGAAAAGAGGCTTTCTGAGTTTTGCAGTAATCTTGATGCAGAGACGGATGGAAGGATAGTATATCAGCATGACGTTTGTTTTCTCGGGAATCTATATGACAATGAATTCAACTTTTACGATCAGGTGAGTTTCCTTCCGCCGGAACTAAAAGAATATATAGATATGGTTATAAATCTTCAGGAAAAGATATATGGACATGACCTTTTTACAGATGAAAAGGCGATAACACCGGAACATGTAAAGCGGCTTCGAGAGTATATCAAATTGGAGGATTCAGGAAAATATGACCTTGATCATGACAGGATCATTCTTGATATGTTGCGGAAAAAAGTGACGGTAAATGAAAGAAGACATATTTTAGAAAAGATGGGGGAGAGATTTGATACCGTGATATACACAACACCTGATGCGAAGCCAATTGAAGGCGTATGCAATATGGGGGTGGCTGATTATGAGAATAGGATGCCGCTTGTGTTCAGAAGGAGCAAGATAAATCTTAATATCACTCTTAGATCGATTATTTCGGGAGTTTCGCTTCGGGTGCTTGATGTTCTTGCGGCAGGAGGTTTTCTTATAACTACATATCAGAAAGAGATCGATGAGTATTTTGAAAACGGGAAGGATCTTGCTATAGCGCATACTCCTGAAGAAATGTTGGAGCTTACTTCGTATTACCTTGAACATGAGGACGAGAGAAAGGCGATTGCGGAAAATGGGCAGAAAAAGGTGTTTGAGAAGTTTGCTTATACAAAACTTTTGCCGAAAATCTTAAAAGTTTATTAAATCTGCAATTTTTTTCCTGTAAAGCTAAAGATTAAAGAGCTTACGCCGATATAATTGGTAAGAAATACTATGCTTATATTTGCTTATAACGGAAGAGGTTGTGACGCACGTAAATGTTGATATATACAGGTGATTCCTGATTCTGACATGGAGGTATAGGATTATGGGAATGGATGGAATTAACGGATTTGGACCGCTTATTCAGCAGGTACAGCCACAGGTAAAAACACAGATCAATAAGCAGAACCAGACTCAGAGCGAAGTTGCTGATTATGAAGTAAGTGCTGTAGCTCAGAATATGGATCTTACGGTAGAGGCGGCAGATAATACTGCGGGCTCTAATAATGAGTCATCTGCTCAGAATTTTGCAAACAATCAGAGCAAGAGAGCTGAGACAGAGGAGCAGATACAGGCTGATAACGCCAAGATCAAGAAAGCGATCTCAGAGATGACAAAGAAGGTTCAGTCCAATGCTGAAGCTGTTTTTGGAATTCATGAGAAAACCAACAGAGTGACCATCAAGATGGTGGATAAGGAAACAAAGAAAGTTATAAAGGAGTTTCCGCCTGATGAGACACTAGATATGATCGCCAAGGTTTGGGAAATTGCAGGAATCCTGGTTGACGAGAAGAGGTAACAGGCTACTTTGGTAGCAAAAAGCATAAGTGAAAAGTGAGCCATAATATTATGGTTCGATCGAGAAAAGGATTTCCGATTATATATCACGGATTGAGAAAGGAGAAACAATATGCCTATCAGAATTACAGGAATGAACTCGGGTCTTGATACAGAGAGTATCATAACAGCGCTCACGCAGACCAAGAAAGACAAAGTAAATACATATACAGGAGAGCAGAAAAAGCTTACTTGGAAGCAGGATAAGTGGAAAGAGCTTAATAAGAAGGTTACCGATTTCTATAATGGTACACTTACAAGCATGAAGTATTCTACTGCTTATTCTAAGAAGATAACAACGGCTTCCAATGCAAATGCTGTAACCATCGTGACAGGTGATGCTGCAATGAATGCTACGCAGACTCTGGATGTTGAGAGCCTTGCAAAGGCAGCATATCTGACAGGTGAGAAAGTTCAGATTGGCGGAAAGAATGCGTCTAAGGCAACTACAATGTCTGAACTGGGAGTTGCAAATAATTCTGAACTTAAGTTTAAGATAGGCGGTGATGCGGAGGATGTTCTTTCGGTTACTGTAGGTGAAAATGACACAATAGCTGATGTTTTGAAAAAACTCAAAGAGGCAACTTCTTCTAAGACAGGTACATCGCTTGAATTTAATTATGACGAAGGAAACGGAAGATTTTATGTGGCATCCAAAGAAATGGGCGCGGCAGCATCTTTTGAAGTGGTAAAAGAGGAAGGTGAAGGATCAACCAACAATCTTGCGATGGAAAAGCTTGGATTTGTTGTTAAAGAACAGGGAACCAATTATATCAAGGGAACCAGTGCCAAGATAATCCTTAACGGAGCAGAATATTTTTCTAATTCAAATACTTTTGAGGTGAACGGTCTTACAATCACAGTAAATGAGGAAGCAAAGGGAATTACTCTTTCAACTAAGCAGGATACAAGCGGTATCTACGATAACATCAAGAAGATGATAAAAGAGTACAACAATCTTATGAAGGAATTTGCTACTCTTTATAATGCAGACAAAGCCAAAAAGTACAAGATGCTTACCGATGAACAGAAAGATGAGATGTCTGACAAGGAAGTTGAAGAGTGGGAGAAGAAGATTAAAGACGGACTTTTCAGCGGTGATGAGACAATCGGTAATGTTAAGAATGCTCTTAAGGAAATTATGAGTAAAACCTTTGAAGTAACTGCTAAGGACGGTACAACAAGTAAGATTGCTCTTGCTACATTTGGTATTGCAACAGGAAGTTATTTTGCAACAGATGAGAATGAGCGAGATGTACTTCATATAGATGGCGATAAAGATGATTCGGCTAGCAGTGGTAATCCAGACTTGCTTAGTGCAGCTATTTCAACTGATCCGGATATGGTTCAGAGCTTCTTTACACAGTTATCAAATGCGCTTTCCGACAAGCTCTTTAATCTGATGAGGGGTACTGAATACAGCAGTGCATTTACGATTTATGAAGACAAGCTTATGGCTTCTCAGTACAGCGCATATAATACCAAGATCTCAGATGCGCAGAAGGCACTTGAGGCTGCACAGGATAAGTATTATAGGAAGTTCGCCACTATGGAGACGGCTCTTTCCAAGATAAACAGCAACAGTTCATCTATGGCAGGCTTCTTTGGTGGGGGGAACTAATGGCATAACATAACAACAGATGATTATACGGATATTTATTTACAGAATGCGAGGGAACACATATGCCGGTAATGACAACTCAACAGAAAGCTTATGCTCAGTATAAAAATAATAAGGTTATGGGGGCGAGCGGCCCTGAACTTACGCTTATGCTCTATGACGGAGCGATAAAGTTTCTCAATATAGCAGATTATGCAATCGAGAACAACGATGTGCCCAAGGCTCATGAGAATATCATGAAGACGGAGCGCATCATAGATTATCTCAGAAATACTCTTGATATGAAGTATGCTGTTGCTCAGGATTTTGAGAATATGTACTCTTATATCGGGAGAAGGCTTGTTGAGGCAAATATCAGTAAAGACAGAGAGATAATTGCAGAGGTAAATAAGCACATGCATGCTATAAGAGATAACTGGGTAGAAGTTATGAAAGCGAACAATATAGTTGTTAAGGATGCATGACTACCGCATAGAAATTAGTTATAATGGATATATGGATCACGCCGGAAATACGAGTTGTGTTTCCGGCGTAAATTATATATAAGGGGGCAGATAAATGTTATCTTCAAGTATGGATATGCTGGAAGAAAGTCTTATAAAGAAGCTTGATATTATGTCTGAGATTGAGGCAGAGAATGAGAGGCAAAAAGAGATATTGTCAGATCCTGACAATGTTGATGAATTGGCGTTTGATGATACTGTTGATAAAAAGGGAGAGCTTATCGATAAACTTATTGCCATAGATGATGGTTTTCAGACTCTTTTTGACAGGGTTAAAGAAGAGGTTAATGCCAATAAGGATGAGTACGCCGATCAGATACGACGCATGCAGGCACTTATTCAGGATATTACCGCTAAGAGTGCTTCTATTGAAGCGGCAGAGCATCGCAATAAAAGACTTGCTGAAAAATATTTCGATACGGCACGTCGCAAGATGAATACCAGTAAGCAGACATCCGCTGCCGCATTTAATTACTATAGAACAATGAATAACTTTAAGGATATCCCACCGCAGTTTCTGGATAAGAAGAATTGAATATTGTATGAAATCTATACAAAGAGGTCGCTGCCATATATCGGCAAGTGATCTCTTTTACTTTAGCAAAAAATAGAAAAAAGTTGAAAAAAATTCATTATTGTATGTTTTTTTGAAAAAAATTAAAAAAAGGGTTAAGTAAACGGAATCACAGCCGATAATAATAGTGTAAAACAAAAAAACAAGCAGCCATGGAAGGGAGTCCGCGTAAGCTGCACAATATGGAAAGGATGAAAAGGCAGCAGGGAAGCGGCCCCGTTCATGGAGGATTATAATTATGGTAGTACAGCACAATGTCACAGCGATGAATGCAAACAGACAGCTTGGTATCACAACAGATGTACAGGCTAAGTCAAGTGAGAAGCTCTCATCAGGTTACAGAATCAACAGAGCAGCAGATGATGCAGCAGGACTTGCAATTTCTGAGAAGATGAGACGTCAGGTAAGAGGTCTTACACAGGCTTCTGCAAATGCGCAGGATGGTATTTCAGCAGTACAGACAGCTGAAGGTGCTCTTAACGAAGTACATGATATGCTTCAGAGAATGAATGAACTTGCAGTTAAGGCAGCTAACGATACTCTTCAGACATCGGATCGTGATTATATCCAGAGAGAGGTTTATGCTCTTAGAGATGAGATTAACAGAACTGGAACAGCTACCGAGTTTAATAACACTAAACTTTTGGACGGATCATTCACCGGTAAGAATATTCAGGTTGGTTCAGAGGCAGATCCTGACAACCAGATTACAATTGAGATTGATAGGCTTGATGCATCTGGACTTGAAATTGCTGGATCAGCGATAAATGTTACAGGGGCAAGCGGCGATAATGCAAAAGATTCTATTGCTAAGATAAAGAAAGCTCTTGAGCATGTATCAAGCCAGAGAGCTGATCTCGGTGCTATTCAGAACAGACTTGAGCACACAATCAAGAACCTTGATAACGTTGTTGAGAACACACAGGCAGCTGAATCACAGATTCGTGATACAGATATGGCTGAGGAGATGGTTAGATACTCTAACAACAACATTCTTGCTCAGGCAGGTCAGTCAATGCTTGCTCAGGCTAACCAGACAAATCAGGGTGTTCTTTCACTCCTTCAGTAAAATAAATATTTTTAAACATAACCCACTAATATATAATAAGATTGCTCCGAATAATTTGTTCGGAGCAATCTTAATTTTATGTATGTGAGTGATAAAAAGAGTTTCGCCATCTATATATAAATGGTATATTGTTATAAAAACCTTGAAGTGTGGTTTTTTACTTGGAATAACTGGATAATTTGGAGAATATTTAATGATAGAAACCGGGAATAATGGAAAAATAATTCGATATGGTGAATTCTTTATAGGGCTGTTTTTTGCTCTTATGTTTGGCATGAGAATGTGGGGAATATATGAAAGTAAGCCATTGTATGGGTTTTTACTTGTTGTTGGAATGGCGTTATGGGGAATGGGAGTAGTTTTTACAGAGCATAACGTTTTTGAGTGCCTTGTAATTGCTGCTTTGCTGGGTTTTGCCGGCGTGGTTTATTATAAGAGCGGTGAAAAAGGACTTTTGCTATATTTTGCGCTGATGCTGGGAATGAAAAATATAGATACTAAGAAGTTGTTTAAATGGGGCTTGATTGCAGGTATAAGCGGATTGACAATTAGAGTATTTTTGGCAGCGTTTGGATTAATTGAAGATGTTGCTTATGTTCAACATCGGAGATTTGTTGGGGAAGTATTTAGAAGATCTCTGGGAGCATCTCATCCTAATACATTGAGCTCTGCATTCGCCATTCTGGCAATAATGATATTGTATCTGGTCGGAAAAGATGATATACGCAAGGTTTTAAAGTATTCTGTACTGATTCTTTTATTCGCGTTATATCTGTTCATCTATTCCGGAAGCCAAACAGGAATAATTATAACATTTGGATTTATATGTCTTAATTTATTTTATGTATATAGAAAGCGAATTGGCATTATAGAAAAGGTTATTATGGTAATGCTTTTCCCTGTTTTGTGGTTATTAAGCATAATTGGTCCTTTGTTGGCAGATGATAAAGCAATAGCATTTGTAAAAGACATTGATTTTAACCTTGGTTCAAGATGGGAAGTGGCAGGATATTATTTGCGGAACAATGATATTTCTTTGTTTGGGCAGTATCTTAATAACCCGGAGGCAAATATATACGGCATAGATATGTCACAATTGTACCTCTTGCTACAACTGGGAGTAGTTGCATTTATCATAATTACTGCATTATGGTTTGTTCTGATATATGATGAAGTAAAGAACAACAATGCAGGAGAACTTGTTATCATATTTACAATGCTGATAATGGGGCTGACAGATCCTTTTTTGTATAATTTGTCATTTAAGAATCTTGCTTTTGTATTTATGGGTCGAGTATTCTGGGAGGTGATTGCCAAGGTTTCCTTCAAACTTCCAAAATACTTGCAAACTCCCGTTATACCGGCTTCTTTTGGAGAAAAAAGTTTTAGAATTCCGAATCTGAATTTGAACAAACTTGAAATAAACAGTTCTTATTGTAAAAAGATAAAGTGCATGAGTGTTGCTATAATAGTTGTTTCACTTGTTGCTTCTGTTCTGGTTTATATAATTACTCCGGAAGCACAGTGTGTTTTGGCAGATAAAGCCCCGGGAGAACATGCTACGGAAGTAAACGAGAACTTGCATCCAAACACCTATACTGAGCAGCAGATAAAAGATATTGAGAAACAAGGCAATCTGGTATTAAACTATACTGATGATAAAGAGCTGATGTATATATATTATTCATCTGAAGATAAACCGATTGAGGGTGGATATTATGCTCCAAATGTTGCAAAGATGGAGAAAGTGCGCCTCAGTGTTACTGTTTTCTTTTTGGGATTAGTGATTGTGTTACTTTTAAGAGGGATGTGGATTAATGAACAACTATAAAAAGCAAAGATTTCCTTTAAAAAGAATATTTATAATTGATGAGATATCGCTCATATTAACTGTGATTACTACGCTCTTTATAAGGTTTGGTGATCAGGTGAGGGCATGGGATATCAAATACACGAGACTATATTTGTCAATTACAGTTACTGCATGTGTGGTTCAGGTGATCATATTCCTGTTGTATGATTGCAAAAGGAAGCATATTTTTTTAATGGATCCTTTTGAGAATCTTATGGCGGTAGTAAAAGGGAAATTTATACTTTTTGCCTGTTCTATGATGTACCTGTATGCTGTTCAACAGGGAAGCAATTCTTCAAGAACAGTAATGGGTTTGTTTTTTATTATAAGTATTATATATTCCTATGTTTTCAGGATGTTGTACAGGAAGAAGAATAAAGACAGATTTTTGTCTATGGGATACAGCAAGACTTACAAAGTGTCACTTCCTGTAAAAGATAAGGCTGATATCATTGAAAAATTCTATGTATCCGGCTGTGATGATATGCTTCTTATAAATGCTGATAAAGATATTGAGTCGGCAAAGGAATTATTGGAAGAGACAGAGAAACGTGAAATTCGCACATATCTTGCTCTTGGCGTAAATGATTATAATGTCAGATCCGGAATTGTAACAGATATCGAAAATTATGCAGCAATTCCTGCTGCTGTACGTAGTGAGAGGTTTGAATTATTTGGAATCAGATACGCGATAGCAAGAACGGAAGAAGCAGTTTTTCATGTTATTAAGCATTTAAAAGAGTTATCGGGAAAGTATATTTGTTTTTCCAATGCACATACTTCTGTTATGGGAAGAGAGAATCCCGAGTACAGGGATGTTCTCAACAATTCTGCATTTACTTTTGCAGACGGAAGCCCTATAGCCAAACTTCAGCAGACGGAAGGCTATATAGGCGCCGAGAGAGTAGCAGGCCCTGATTTTATGGAGCACATGTTCAGAAATACAACTGACGGAAGCGTGTCACATTTTTTCTACGGATCTACTGAGGAAACTATTGAGAAGTTACGTAATAATCTCATTGCAAAATATCCCGGAATAAATATTGCGGGGATGTATTCTCCTCCGTTCAGACCTCTTTCCGAGGAGGAAGATGCTGCGGATGTTGAGATGATAAATTCATCGGGGGCTGATATAGTCTGGATAGGACTTGGAGCACCCAAGCAGGAAAAATGGATGCTTGCCCATAAAGATAAGATAAAAGGTGTCATGATGGGGGTTGGAGCCGGATTTGATTTTCACGGTGGAACAATTAAGAGAGCACCTGTATGGGTAAGAAAGATAGGGCTTGAGTGGTTCTTCAGGCTTTTTCAGGATCCGGAGAGGTTATTTAAACGTTACTTTGTTACAAATACTAAGTTTCTATATTATTTGATGACGGATTTTAAGAGAAAGTAAGGAAATGCTGAATGTTCAGCATTTCCTTAAATCATGCTATAATGGTTCAGTATGAGTAATAAAAATAAAACATTTCAAACATACATGCTTTGGCTGATAGATATGGCATGTATCATAATTTCATATATGATCGCATCTTGGCTTAGATACGATGATTATATGAGAGATTCTTTTTGGGTTAAAATAAATATTCTCGGCGACTATGGAGATAAGGCGATGCATTATATGATATGTATTATCTTTCTCCTATTTTGTGTTGTATATTCATTTCTGGCAGACTGGAACAGGGACTTTGTTGTAAGGGGATATATTAAAGAACTCTTTTCTGTTGTAAGATTCATATCGGTTATGATTTTGGCATCTTCCGTTGTGATATACTTTTTTAACTGGTCACGACATTTATCGAGACCGTTTGTTGTTCTTTTTATATTTATAGATACTGTCCTTACTTATGTTGCCAGGATTATTTTTAAAGATACATTCAGAAAAGTTATTTCCAGTGATAAAAATGCAGTTAGGGTTGTAGTTGTTGCTGAGATAAATCTTATGGAACAAACTATTCGTAAATTGACTGAAAATGCCGGTGATCTTGGATATAAGATTGTAAGAGCTTATGCAGCAGATGTGAAAAAAGAAAAATCTGAAAGCAAAGGCAGTGATAATTCAGGAGTGCAGAGTTTCCCCGAAGATCCGTGGTACATAGATGGCATACATGTACATGAGGGTATAGATAATCTTACATCACGTCTTATAACAGATCCTTTCGATGAGGTGTTTATTAACACTCCCAATATTCCTCAGAAAGATATGAAGGATATTATTCAGGGATTTGAAGTTATGGGAATCACGACTCATTATAACCTTGAGCTTCCGGGTTTTGGTAAGGCAAATTCGCAGTTTGATGATTTCCTTGATTATTCTGTTCTCACGTATTCAATGAACAGGACAAGTTACAAGCGCCTATTCATAAAGAGAGGACTGGATATACTTGGCGGAATAGTAGGACTTATCATCACAGGTATCTTGACGATTTTTCTTGCACCTGCGATCAAGATTGATTCTAAGGGGCCTGTTTTCTTTTCGCAGACAAGAATTGGTAAAAACGGAAGAAGATTCAAGATATACAAGTTCAGATCAATGTATATGGATGCCGAGGAACGCAAGAAGGAACTTGAAGATAAAAACGAGATGAACGGACTTATGTTCAAGATAGAGGATGATCCGAGAATCACAAAGGTCGGTGCCTTTATCAGAAAGACAAGTCTTGATGAATTTCCTCAATTCCTTAATGTACTGAAAGGCGAAATGAGCCTTGTCGGAACAAGACCTCCGACGGAAGAGGAGTTTAAAAATTATAACGAGCATTACAGAAGAAGGCTCTCCATGACGCCGGGACTCACAGGTCTTTGGCAGATAAGCGGAAGAAGCGATATCACTGACTTTGATGAAGTGGTAAAACTCGATCTTGAGTACATAGATAACTGGAGCCTTACAGAGGACATCAGGATATTACTTAAGACAGTTTATGTTGTGTTCTTTGGAAAGGGAGCCAAGTAAGAGGTTAAAGATGTTAGAAAGTAATATAGACCTTAGCGGAAAAAGAGTTTTTGTGACGGGAGCGGCCGGTTTTATCGGATCGAATCTCGTACTTGAACTTATAAAAAAATACAAAGATACAAATATTTCTATTCTCGGAATAGATAATATGAACGATTACTACGATGTTGGCATCAAAGAGGACAGACTTAAAAAGATTGATGCGCTGACCGGCGGAGACAACAAGCTTTTTACTCTGGTAAGGGGTAGTATTTCAGACAGAGATTGTATCGATAAGATTTATAAAGATTTTAAACCGGAAATTGTTGTGAATCTTGCGGCTCAGGCGGGAGTAAGATATTCAATCGACAATCCGGATGCATACATTGATTCAAATATTATTGGATTCTACAATATTCTTGAAGCGTGCAGACATTCTTATGATGAGGATATGATCGATGACTCATACAAGGGTGTCCTTCATCTTGTATATGCTTCAAGTTCAAGTGTTTACGGAAGCAACAAAAAGATTCCTTACAGTGTGGAGGATCAGGTTGATAATCCTGTATCTCTTTATGCTGCTACAAAGAAATCAAATGAGCTTCTTGCACATGCATATTCCAAGCTTTACGGGATTCCTTCAACGGGGCTTAGGTTCTTTACGGTCTATGGACCTGCGGGAAGACCGGATATGGCATACTTCGGATTTACAAATAAGCTTGTAAAGGGCGATACAATCAAGATTTTTAACTTTGGTAATTGTAAAAGAGATTTTACCTACGTTGACGACATTGTCGAGGGTATTGTGAATGTTATGAAGAAATCTCCGGATGAAAATGAGAACGGAGTAAAATATAAGGTTTACAATATCGGAAATAATGATCCGGTCAATCTGTTGGACTTTGTTGATATTCTTCAAAAAGAGCTTATATCTGCGGGGGTTCTTCCAAAGGACTATGATTTCGAGGCACACAAAGAGCTTGTTCCGATGCAGCCCGGTGATGTTGAGATCACTTATGCTGATGTGACTGCTCTGGAAAATGATTTTGGATTTAAACCTTCTACTTCTCTTACAGAGGGACTTAGAAAATTTGCCAAGTGGTACAAAGAATACTATGGTTAAGGATAAAGAAAATGCTTGATTACAAGTTACCTGTTATAAAAAAGAATATCTCGTTTAAGACACTGAGCATTGTGCTAACCTGTATATATGCGTTAAGTCTGGTTCCTATGCTGGTTTTGGGTTTTTGCAATTTTCCGTCAGCGGACGATTTTTCTATGGCACTTCAGCCTCATCAGGATTTTGTAAGAACGGGAAATATCTTTGTTGCACTGGTTGCTGCGATAAAAAAAGCACACTGGATTTTTTTTAATTATGAAGGTTATTATTTTTCAGCTTTTTTGACATGCTTATGTCCGGCTGTATTCAGTGAAAAACTGTATTTTTTGGTTACGGTCATTGTCATTTCAATGCTTACGTTTGGAGTTTGCTATTTTTTCAATGCGCTTTTTGTAAGGGCATGGAAGCTTGATAAGCATCTTACCAATGTTGTTTCAATGACAACACTTATAATGATGATCCAGTTTCTTAAGAATGAAGCAAGAGTGCAGGCGTTTTACTGGTGGAGTGGTGCTGTCAATTACATTTTTACTTTTGGAATGGCTTTCTTCTGGGTAGGACTTATTATCAGAACTCTTTATGAAGAAAATGAAAAGGCATGCAAAAAGCATTTTATCTGGGCGTGCATTTTGGCATTTCCTATGGGCGGTGCCAATTATATGTCTGCGCTTGAACTTGCGATTCTGATGGTACTTCTCATCTTTATATGTGTGATGAACAGGTTTTCTAAGATAGTAATTGAAGATCTTGGAGATATCGGTAAAAAATATGTAAAGCTCATATGGATTCCTGCTGTTATCAACCTGATAGGCTTTGTGATGAGCATCACAGCTCCCGGGTTGAAATACAGAAAAGCGGAAACTGAGGGATTTTCACCGATAAAATCTGTTTTGCTGTCTTTATATGGCACATTTGATAATGTTATAGATAAGATGGCAAGATGGGAGACGTTTGTTGTTTTGCTGTTTCTTATTCCGGTATTATGGAAGCTTTCGGAAGGGCTTAAGAATAAGCTTCGTCATCCCGTTGTTTTTACAATATTTGCTTATGGTATGGTGTCATCAAATATGACGCCGCTTTATTACGGTGTAGGAAACTTGGATTCCGGAAGAGTAATAGTACTTGCATGGATGGAATTTGTGTTTTTTGCGGTTATGGCTGAATTCTACATTATTGCCTGGGTTAGAGGTTTTTTTAAGCAAAATGGGAATACGGGTGAAAATTCCTTTTCATGGGAAGCTTCAGCGGCTATTATGTTTATTGCAGGAATTCTTGTATTTGGTTCTGTACTTTGTGTTGTTCCAAGTCCGCATTATTATTGCTCGACTGAGGCATTGTATGAGCTTGTATCGGGAAATGCTGCGCGGTATAAGGCAGAGAATGAAGAAAGACTTAGGATTTTACACGATAAAACTATCAAAGATGCAGTTTTGAAGCCTCATAAGAGTAGGCCTACGCTGCTTTTTAACGAGGATATAGCACAGAATCCTAATCAATGGATAAACGGTGCAATGGCTAGTTATTACGAGAAGGATAGTTTGACGCTTTCAAAGGAGTGAGTATTATATGAAAAGTGACTTTGAGGAGAACTACAAGGTTATTGAATTTAAAGAATACGGTGATGAAAAGGGAAACCTTGTAGTTGCTGAAGGGTCCGGATTTGACATTCCTTTTGATATCAGAAGGGTTTTCTATATTTACGGATCTGACAGAGATATCAAGAGGGGCAATCATGCCAACAGATACACAAAATTTGTGCTTATAAATGTAAGCGGAAGCAGTAAAGTTCTGATAGATGACGGCAATAAGAGAGAAGTTGTAGTTCTTGACAGACCAAGAATGGGGCTTTATCTGGGGCCGATGGTATGGAAAGAAATGTATGATTTTTCTCCAGATTCGGTTCTTTTGTGCCTTGCAAGTGAGCATTACATCGAAAGCGAGTATATTCGTGATTATGATGAATTTAAAAAAGAAATTAATGGGTAAAAGATATTATGAGTAAACTTTCTATTGTTATTCCGGTTTATTACAATTCAGATACGCTAGAGCTTTTATATGATGATCTTAAAGAGAAAGTTCTTGGAAAGCTTGAAGCGTATGAGATTGTGTTTGTTGATGACGGTTCGGGTGACAATTCCTGGGAGATTATCAATAAGATTGCTGCTAAGGACAAGAATGTCGTAGCAACAAAGCTCTCAAGGAATTTTGGTGAACATGCGGCGCTCCTTGCGGGATTGTCTGTATGTACAGGTGACTGTGCAGTTACCAAGCAGGCGGATCTTCAGGAGGATTCATCACTTATTCTTGATATGTATGAGAGCTGGAAACGAGGCAATAAGGTCGTTCTCGCAATCAGAGGTTCAAGAGATGAGAACGCCGTTAAGAAGTTTTTTGCAGGATGTTACTACTGGCTTGTAAGAAAGACTATCAACAAGGATATGCCACAGGGCGGATGTGACTGCTATCTTGTAGACAGACAGGTTATCAAAGTACTTGAGATGATGGATGAAAAGAACTCATCTCTTACTCTTCAGGTTATGTGGGTTGGTTTTAAATCAGAAAAGATTTATTTCCACAGAAAAGACAGAGAAATAGGTAAATCGCGCTGGACTCTCGGAAAGAAGATAAAGCTTGTTGTAGATTCAATGATGAGTTTTTCATATTTCCCGATAAGATGCATGGCGACAGTTGGATTTATATCGGCACTTGCGTCGCTGGTCGGCATAATAATGGCAATAAAAGAAAAAGTTACAACAGGAACTCCTATACCGGGATATGCATCACTTATGTGTGTCGTTTTGTTGGGATTCGGACTTGTTTTCATCATGTTATCAATGCTTGGAGAATATATATGGCGCACGCTTGAGGAATCTCGTAAACGCCCTCCTTTTATTATCGATGAAGTACATCGTTCAGGAAACAATGAGGAGAAATAAGTGTGGAAAAGATAATGCAAGGTCGCATGGACCGTGGATATTTCAGATACCAAAAAGAATATGAGGAAAAGGCTCTCGAGGTACTTCGCTCGGGATGGTACATCCTTGGAAAAGAAGTTGAGAAATTTGAGGAAGAGTTTGCCTCTTATGTAGGAACGAAGTATTCTGTCGGTGTTGCGAACGGACTTGACGCTCTATGGCTTGCTTTCAGAGTGCTTGGAATCGGAAAAGGCGATGAAGTTATCGTTCAGGGCAATACTTATATTGCGAGTGTTATGGGAATAACCATAAACGATGCAACGCCTGTGTTTGTTGAACCTGATGAGCATTACCAGATTGGTGCCGATAAGATTGAAGAGAAGATAACAGATAAAACTAAAGCTGTTTTGGTGGTTCATCTCTATGGCCATGCCGCAAATATGGATAAGATATGTGCTATATGCAAGAAACATAATCTTAAGCTTGTTGAGGACTGCGCACAGTCTCATGGCGCTATGTACAACGATAAGATGACAGGATCTTTCGGCGATATAGGATGCTTTTCTTTTTATCCCTCAAAAAACATGGGTGCTTATGGAGATGCCGGTGCCATAACAACAGATGATCCGGAGCTCGCAAGGCTTGTTAAGATATACAGAAATTACGGAAGTGAGAAGCGTTATTACAACATGGTTGTTGGCGCAAACTCAAGACTTGATGAACTTCAGGCAGGGCTTCTCAGAGTTAAACTGACTCATATGGATGAGATAACTAAGGAAAGAGAAAACCTTGCAAATTACTATTCTGCCTGTATCGATAATGCTAAGGTGATAAAGCCTTCCGTTGCGGATAATGCAACTTGTGTATGGCATCAGTTTGTTCTTAGGGTTCCTACAGAGGACGCGGGAGAAAACGGCAAGACAGCATCTTCTGAGCGTGACAGATTCAGACAGTATCTTGAGGACAACGGTATCATGACTTTGATACATTATCCGATCCCGCCTCACATGGCACAGGCATATGAGTATCTTAATGTGCCTGAGGGAAGCCTTCCCATCACTGAGCGTTTTGCATCGGAAGTAATATCGCTTCCTATGTATACAGGACTTACACGAGATGAGCAGGACAGAGTCATTGCCTGCGTAAATTCCTTTAAATGACGGAGTAGAGTATAGATGAAGAAAGAACTTGCATTGGACAAACTTATAAGAAATCTTATAGATAAGTATTTATTCGAGATTGCAATCGGATTACTTATTATTATTTCTGTATTTATAAGGTATAAACTTGCTCCCAATACAGAGCTTTCTCCCGATTATGATTTTTATTATAGAGAATGGGTTGAGTTTTACAGACAAAACGGTATTATCAAGGGACTTTCAAATGCTCCCGGAGATTATTATGTGCCGTTTAATGTAATATATGCACTGTGTTCACTTCTTCCTTGCGAAGCGTGGGTACCGCTCAGCATCGTTCCTGCAATATGCGAACTGATTTCAGCGTTTTTTATCTATAAGATATTTTATCTTCTTACAGGAAAAAAACGCTGCTCTCTTTTTATCGGTGTTATGACGTTGTATCTTCCTTTTGTTATTTTCAACGGAGCATTATGGAAACAGGTTGATGCGGTATATACATGCTTTTTGATGATTGCAATGTATAAGCTTTTAAAGCACCGGTACAGAACTTCTCTGATATGGTATTCTATTGCTTTTGCTTTTAAACTTCAGGCAATATTATTCCTGCCGCTTTATCTGATAATTTATATTACAGGCGGATATAAAGGTGCCGTTGAAGAGGGAAAAGAACTTTCGCAAAAGAACGGTTTTAGTATTCTGGAGTTTTTCTGGATTCCCTTTGTATATCTTGTAGCCGGGCTTCCGGAAGTTCTTGCAAAGCATGGACTTAGAGCAACTTATTTCGCTTATCTTGATCAGACAGCTGAACTTGATTCCGAAGGTTATGGAATGGTATCTTTTTTCCCAAATATATATAACTGGGGATTTGATGATCATTACAAGCTCCTTTCAACAGCGGCAGTTATGGTACTTGCGGCTATACTTGTAGTTATAGCGGTCTTCTGTTACAGATTCAGAGAAAAGATTGACAGAAATTTAGTTCTATACATTGCCATATGGACAGCATGGACGTGCGTTGTTTTTCTTCCGGGGATGCATGAGAGATATGATTATGCTATGCTTATTCTTCTTACGCCGTTTGCAATCATGATAAGGAAGAAGATATTGCCTTTTATGGTAATTGCAAATATCTGCTCTTTCATAGTGTATGGTATGACGCTGTTTCATGCACAGGATGTATTTAGTATTGCTTATGTTTCGGTGTTTTACGTGGCTTCATATTTGTTTGTTACCGTTGATATAGTTAGACTTTTGTACGGAGGTGACGAAATAAGTGAAGCTTAAAAAAGCCTTTAATATGGCAGTCTGTTTATGCCTTCTTATTGGGGCAGTACTTATCCTTGGTTTTAGTTTTTTTACAACGATATATTACAAGATGCATCAGGAGAACGATAAGCCGTATTATGGAAGAGAAAATATACCGCTTCTTGTATTGTTCGTTGGATTGAGCCTGCTTATATTTTATCTGTTAAAGAAAAAAGAGGTATTTAAAAACAAAAAAGTAGTGCCGGTCGGACTTCTTTTTTGCCTTTTATATTGTTTGATGTTGATCTTTTCAATCAGACCTCTACCTGTCAACGATGCAGAGCTTTTGGATGAGATTATGAGGAGGTTTGCTGACGGGGATTATTCGGCTTTGTTGAAACCCGGAGGATATCTGTACATCTGGCCTTTTCAGCTTGGGTATACGCTTTTTGGCGAGATGATGAATGCAGTATTTGGCCCGGGAAATTATCTTGCATGGAATCTGGTTCAGCTAGTATCTACTTTTATAACGATGTGGCTTCTTAATAAAATCTGCATGGAATGTTTTGATGATCCCGAAATTTGTGGGATAATGTCGTTTTTATCGATGGGGGCACTTTTTTTCTATAATTATGTGACTGTTATTTACGGTGATATTCTCAGTATGGCACCGCAGACTCTGGCTCTGTATCTTATGATAAGATACCTGAAAACAGGGGAGCAGAGGTATGGACTTGGATCGGGGCTGTCTGTTTCTTTGGCGGTCATGCTAAAAACTAATTGTGAAATTGCTGTTATTGCGCTTATAATGATACTGTTTATTAATGGTATCGGCAATGATGATAGTAAGGTAAAACTAAAGAACAGAATAATCGTTGCGATATGTATGCTCGTTTTTGTGTTCGGGCAAAAGGCATATGTGAACAATCATTATATGAAGGTTACAGGGATTGCGGAAATACCTAAAGGTAGTCCTTCTGTGTCGCATATAGCCATGGGACTTCAGGATGAAGGCGGGCTTGAGCCGGGATGGTTTAATCGCTACAATTACGATGTTTTTGATAAAAATGGTTATGATACGGAGCTTACCAAGAAAGAGGCAACTGAAGAGATAAATAGAAGACTTGACTTATTTATCCACCATCCTTTTTATGCGGGTAAGTTTTTTGTAAGAAAATTCCTTAGTCAGTGGGCGGATCCGGTTTGTATCTCAACTCAAAATCTTGATTATGTGAGCAGGCACCATGAAGTTTCGCCGCTTGGGATGTCCATTGTATTTGGGGCGGGAAGTACTGTTATATCTTGGGTTATGAATGTTTTTATGACGCTTTGTTATTTGGGCGTAGTGGTATATCTTATAGAAGTTCTGAGGAAAAGGCATATTTCGGATTACGAGATGCTGATGTTACTGTTAATTTTTGGTGGAATGGTTTTCCACGAATTTTGGGAAGGGTCCTCACGCTATGCAATGAGATATTACATTTATCAGCTTCCTTTTGCTGCGTGCGGATTAAAGGTGCTACTTGGAATTATTTATGAATATAAACTCAAAAAAATATGATACTCCGGATGAGAGAAGGGACGGACTTTTTGCTTTTGTATGGAGTCTTATAACGAGTGTAGTGATAATGACTATATGCTCGAAATCCTCCTTTCTTTATCCTTTTAATTTATGGGACGATGCGAACAGTTATTTTACTGTCGGAAAGAGCATGACCAGTGGTATGGTGCCGTACAGGGATCTTTTTGACCAGAAAGGAATCTTTCAGTACAGCATATACATGGTAGCTTCTTTAATCTCAAGAACTACATTTCTTGGCGTATACGTCATGGAGATAATTGCATGTGCTATGGCTCTTTTTGCTGCGTTCAGGATCATGCAGTTGTACTTGAGATCGGTGTCTATGCCCTATATTCTTACACCGGTTGTTGGAATGATCATCTATACATCCAAGTGTTTTTACTGGGGCGGAAGCGCGGAGGAGTTTCTTTTCCCGTTTATAATGTGGGGAATGTATATTTCGCTGAGGCACTTTAGAGAGAATTATCCTGAGCCCATGAGATACAAATGGGTGCTTGCAGGAGGAATCCTTGCAGGATTTGTTTTTCATATCAAGTTTAATTCGTTGGGATTTTTCTTTGCATGGATGGCAATGGTGTTCTTTGCGGATATTATTGGAGCAAAGGCTGTTAAAAAAGCTTTTGTGAGCTGTGTTGTTTTCTTGACCGGAATGGCAACGACATTTATTCCGGGACTTATATATTTTGGGATAAATAATGCAATCTTCGACTGGGGACGAGTATATATCTACGAAAATGTTTTCGGATATTCAAAAAAACTTACCTTTGGCGAGAGAATTGCCTGTATTTATGACAAGATGACCGACCACATGTACGACAATAAATTGGTATATTTGACTATTTTTATCGGTGCGTTATACTTTACTGTGGCTCTTGTATTTTCTTTTGTTCCGGAAGATAAATACAAGATTATAAAAAGAGATATAGTTGTAATTCCGCTCAAAGTTGTGGAATATGTTAATATAGCTATGCTTTTGGGATTCCTGATTTTGATCATTTTCATCGGAGGAGTCAGCATAACATATTATCCGTTCCCGATTAATGGATTTGTGGTGTTTGGAGCGATAGCGATCGGTTATATGCTTGAGGGATTGTATCTAAAGCTTAGACGCGTTGGATTCAAGGATGAGCTTACAAGACTGACAAGTGCTGTTATGCTATCGATGTTACTCATAACAGGAATTACCGAGTATTGTATCTCACCCAATGTTCCGTATATGAAATATGCAAAAGATGACCTTTGGCTCTATCATTTCCGTGATTATATAAAGGCTAGCGGGATAGAGAATCCTAAGATCATAAATGAGAATGGTTTTGATGCGGGGCTTTATACAGTGACTGATACGTTACCTGTATGCTACTTTTTCCAGACACAGACAGTTAATGAAGAAAGTATGCAAAAAGTTCTTGAGGAACAAAAAAGGTTCACTCATGAGAAAATTGTAGATTTTGTGATTTCTGTCCGCATACCGGCGGAGGGCGTAGATGATTACGACCTTGTTCTTCAGGAGGATTACATTACTCCCGATGAGGAAACCACATATTATCTTTATCAGAAAAAAGCTGAGTGATCGGCTAAGTAGTAAGGAGATTTTTCGATGCCTATAAGAGTAAACAGTTTTATGGGAAAATTTGGATGGTTTGCGAGAAAGCATTTTCCGATGCTTGCAAGTGATGCTTACCTTAAATTGCAGTTTATTACAAGAAGTAAATCCCAAAAGGCTTATTGCGATTACTTCCTTAATTCCAAGGAAGTCCCCATGCCCAATGTGGTAAATATTGAGACGATAAATAGATGTAATTCTACTTGTGCGTTCTGTACGGCCAATGTTCATGCGGAATGCAGACCTCTTGCAAAGATTGATGATGAAGTTTATAAGAACATAATCGATCAGCTTGCAGACTGGGGCTACAAAGGACATCTTACATTGTACGGAAATAATGAGCCTCTTCTTGATACAAAGATTGTTGAGAGACATAAGTATGCCAGGGAGAAACTTCCGGAGAGCTTTATCTTTATGTCTACCAACGGACTTATCCTTACTATCGATAAGGTAAAAGAGGTTGCTCCTTATATCAATCAGCTTATCATTAACAATTATTCAATGGAGATGAAGCTTCATAAGAATATTCAGGAGCTCTATGATTATGTTAAGGCTCATCCCGATGAATTTAAGGATCTTGATATACAGATCCAGATGAGATATCTTCAGGAAGTTCTTACAAACAGAGCAGGAAGTGCACCCAATAAGAAGGCAACTGAGAAGGTTATTAAGGAGACATGTCTTCTTCCTTTTACAGATATGTGGATAATGCCTAATGGTAAGATGGGACTTTGCTGTTGTGACAACTTCGAGACAACTGATTTTGGCGATCTGACTAAGATGAGTCTTAAGGAAGCATGGGGAAGCCCTCAGTTCCAGGCAGTTAGAAAGAAGATCGCGGAGGGAAGACAGAACTATCCGTTCTGTAAGCACTGCGACTTTATTGATGCAGGTTTCCGTATGCAGATTGTCAATGCTATTTTAAGAGGTGACCAGGATGCTGCAAACAAGCTGGGCGGTCATGAGAGAATGAAGATCGGTAATAAGAACAACGAGGATGATAACATCAAATAATCGGCGGCGTTGAGGGGACTTTATCCAAATGAAACTCTTAAAAAGGCGTTTTGTGGTATTCGCAGTTCTTATATTTATTCTGATTATTTCAGTATTCTATTGTGCTATTGGTGAAAACAGTTATATAGGGGTTCATGACAACATGGACCTCTTTATTGCTCAGTTTGCTATGCTTAGAAACACCGGCACTTTTTTTTCACACGGAGTCAGTGCACCTTTTCTGGGCGGCGTGTCAAGAGATGTGCTTCCGAGTGAAGCTTCTTTATATACAGTTCTGTATATGATCTTTTCACCGTTTACGGCCTATATTGTGGGATATATTTTGAAGATTTTGATCGCGGTAATATCTTCTGTGCTTTTGTTTGCGGATTGCACACTTGATAGTGTGAGATCTTGCCTTAAAGAAGAGTATGCGGGTGAACTTAATTTTGCTGTCGGTGTGGGATTTTTGTATGGAGTTTTAAATCTGTTTCCTGCGTTTGGTATTCCTTTTGCTTCGATTCCTCTTATAATCTATCTGCTCAGAAGAGTTTATCTGACGGAGCGAAGTGACGATCCGAAAAAGATCCGGAATATGGCGAAGTATCTTGTGCTTATTTTCTGTTATCCTTTTGTTTCTTATTTTTCGTACTTTGGATTCTTTATCCTGGGATATCTCTTTATAGGGATCATATGGATGTGGATAAGGGATAAAAGACCAAGCATTGGGCTTATCGCGGGGCTTGCAGTGCTTGCTGTGGGATATGTGATCTTCGAATACAGATTATTTGGAATGATGCTCTTTTCCGATATTACTTCGATCAGGGATACGATGGTTCAGAGTTATGTTTCGGTTCCTGAGATTCCTGGGCTTATCGGAGATGTGTTTGTAAACGGCATGATGCATGCGGAGGATTGCCACAGGTATTTCGTGATGCCTGTTTGTCTTTTGTATCTGATAATTTTAAATGTAAGATATATCTGTAAAAAGAATTTCAAAGGGATATTTACTGATGTCTATAATCTCTGCTTTTTAATACTAGTATTTAATGCAGTTGTTTACGGCATATATTTCATCAAGGAAGTTAACGATATTTTTGCGGCGGTAGTCCCGCCCTTAAAGGGATTTCAGTTTAACAGAACAGTTTTTTTCAGCCCGTTTATATGGTGCGCAATGTTGTTTATCCTTGCATACAGGATGTATAAGTCAGGCGTTCTAAAAGGCATTCTGTCATATGCGATCATAGCGGTTGCCGTAGTGTTCGTGATAATTACGCCGACAAGGTACAATGATTTTCGCGGGACGCTTTATCACATAGTAAAAGAGGATATTGCCGGTAATAAGCTTGATGACCTGAATTACCGGGAGTTTTATTCGGAAAAATTGTTTTCGGATATTAAAAATGATATTGGCTATAATGAAGGCGAGTGGGGCGTTGCCTACGGTATGCATCCTGCAATCCTTGAATATAACGGTATTGCCACACTTGACGGGTATCTTGGTTTTTATCCGCAGAGTTATAAGGAAGAGTTTAGGAAAGTAATCGCACCTGCCCTTTCCAAAAATCCAAGCTCCAAAGCCTACTTTGATGATTGGGGAGCAAGATGCTATCTCTATTCCGGCACCGATGCAACGATAGTAATGGCGACGAGAAGCATGTACGGAGTTACCGATAATAATATTTATATTGACGAGGGGGAACTTAAAAAGATGGGATGTAAATATGTCTTTTCCCGAATTGATATAGCAAATGCATCGGAAGAAGGACTTGTGCTTATCGGTGAGTACAATGGACACGAATCACCTTATAATATCTATGTTTACGGATTAGAGTGAGGATAACATCGAAACAAAGGAAATGCTGAATATTGACGGGAAGTATGTTATAATGCTAGGGATTTATTAATTGTTAAGCAGTTCTGCTTTTTGTTGTTTTGACAAAGGGAGATTTATACTATGTCAAAAAAAATAGAATTTGTTGCAGCTTTGTGCATGACGGTAAGTTTGGTGACCGGTTGTACTTCATATAGTGAGGGCTCATCAGCCGCTATTGAAGGATTTTCAGAAGGAGCATCCGAAGAAGCTTCTGAAATAGCAGCAAGTGCGGCGTCTGAGATTTCTGAAACTTCATCAGAATCCGGGACGGCAGCATCGTCATCATCAGTTTCGTCAGCAGCATCATCAGCGTCATCAAAATTATCTTCGGCCGAAGTTTCTTCTAAAATCAGTGATGTAAATAAGAATTTGAAAGGTAATTCAGAAAGTAGCGCATCCGCAAGCTCTTCAGATAGTGCGGTAGCAAGCTCATCAGCGAGCACATCTGCAAGCGACAGTGCTTCAAAGGGAAAATCATCTGACGAAAAAACAAAAGATAAGACTAAGGATAAGTCGGATGATAAGAAAGCGGATGATAAAAAATCATCTGATAAGAAAACAGATGATAAGTCAAAGGCAAAAAAAGCATCTAAAAATGGAATTCTTACTCCTGAGATTGAGGATGGAATCACAAAGATCGGTGACAGAGGCGTTGAAGTAACTTTCGAGTGGGAACCCGATGATGATGTAGACAGATATGAAGTCTCTGTAGAGGGAAAAGCCCGTGACAGCGAATCATATTCTTATATTGAGAATCTGTATACGGATAAGCCTAGCTATTCGTACCAGGATAAACTCAATTATGATATAAGGATCAAGGTAAGGGCGTATAAAGGCGATGTCAAAAAGGAAGTTTGCAGTGAATGGAGTGAATTCGCCTTTGGAAATACTTATGAAGATTCTTTGGAAGCTCCTAAGGTAAAAGATGGAGTTGCGCGAAAAGGCGCAAATGGTACAGAAGTATATTTTGCATGGGAAGCCGTTGAGGGAGCCGAGCACTATGAAGTAGTGGTTGAGCATAAGCGTAGCGATGAGTCTGAGTATGATATTAAAGAAGTGACTTATACAAATGCGCCCAATTACACATATTCTGCAAACGGTAATTATGATGTAAGGATAACGGTTAAGGCGCAGACCAATGCCTGGATCAATGGAAAAAAGAAAGTATTTAACAGTAAGGTAAGTTCCTATGCAAAAGGAAAGACGTATTAATATATTACTTGAAGAGGATTTTTATGGATAAGATTGCAGTACTGATACCTTGTTACAATGAAGAAAAGACAATAGCGAAGGTTATAAGAGATGCAAAGGCGTCATTACCTGAAGCTACTATTTATGTATATAATAATAATTCGAAAGACCGCACTGCAGAGATAGCTGAGGCTGAAGGAGCAATTGTTCGTAATGAATATATGCAGGGAAAAGGCAATGTAATAAGACGTATGTTCCGTGAAATCGATGCACTAGTATATGTTATGGTTGACGGTGATGATACATATCCCATGGACTCTGCACCTGAGATGGTAGATCTTGTTCTTAATCATAATTCGGATATGGTCGTAGGTGACAGACTCTCTTCGACATATTATCAGGAGAATAAGAGACCTTTCCACAATTTTGGAAATAACCTTGTAAGAGGAAGCATCAATAAGCTTTTTGATTGCAATATCAGAGATATAATGACCGGATTCAGAGCTTTCAGTTATGAATTTGTAAAGACATTTCCTGTTCTTTCAAAAGGGTTTGAAATAGAGACGGAGATGACTATTCACGCTGTTTATAACAATATGCAGATTGATAATGTTGTTATTGAATACAGGGACAGACCTGAAGGATCGGAAAGTAAGCTCAATACTTATGAAGACGGAATGAAGGTTCTTAAGACCATTGCAAAGCTTTACAGGAATTACAAGCCTTTTGGGTTCTTCCTTATAATTGCAGCGTTTCTTGCACTTATATCAGTAATTCTTTTCGTGCCGATTTTGACAGAGTATTGGCATACCGGTCTTGTACCCAGATTCCCTACGCTGATTGTTTGCTGTTTCATCATGCTTTCAGCGGTTCAGAGCTTTTTTGCGGGAGTTATACTGTCTACGCTTTCAGTTAATAACAGGCGTGAGTTTGAAATGCAACTCAACATGCTCCAACGTCATAAAGAAAAAGATATGATGAAATAAGGATTAGTAAATTTAATGGAAGATAGTAATATAAAAAATAAGTCGGGACTTGTAAAAAATGCCTCAAAGGACTTTATATTCAGTGTTCTTGCACTGGTAATTTATAACGGTGTTCTGCAGCTTCTTATTTATCCTGAAATTGAACACAGGGTAGGAGAAGATGCTTTTGGCACCGTTCTTTATTTGATTTCCGCAGTATCTATAATGGGGGCGGGATTTGGAACAGCTGCCAGTTATTCAAGAATGATGGCAAAAAAGAACCGTGAGGAAAAAAACGGAGATTACAACGTTTTTCTTTTGATCATTGCGGCAATTTCTGTTCCTGTCACTTTGGGATCCTTATATCTGGCAAAAGTGGCATCTATAGGTCTTTTTATACCCGTACTTGTACTTATGATAGTGACTGTGTTCAGATACTATGCTGATGTCCAGTACAGAATGACGATAAGATTTAAGGAGTATTTCCTTTTCTTTGCGTCTACTTCAGTGGGATATGTGCTGGGGCTTGCGCTGTATCCTGTGACGGGAAGCTGGGTATTTGTGCTGTTACTCGGAGAGCTTTTCGGCATTGTATTTACTGTTATTACGGGTAAGATTTTTAGAGCGCCGTTTTTTGAATTATCGGGTTGCTTCAAAGAAAATATGATATCTGCATGGTACATATCGTTCAGCAATCTTTTGGCTGCATTGATACTTCATTCGGACAGGATTCTGTTAAGGATTCTTGTCGGAGAGGGTAAAGAAGTTACCATATTTTATACTGCAAGTCTTGTTGGCAAGATAGTTGCAATGTTAACGACACCTTTAAATGGAATAGTTATAAGTTATCTTACCAATTATAAGATTGAGATGAATAAGAAGAGATTTGCGGCTATAGGTGTAGCATGTATGGGACTTACTGTAATAGGTGCGGCTGCATGTTGCGTTGGTTCCATGATTTTTGTAAAGTGGCGTTATCCTGATATCTACGCAGCGGCTTCAAGCTATTTCTTTTTGGCAAACTTGGGACAGCTTTTATATTTCATTTCAGGCTCTTTGATGGTAGTGCTTCTTGCATTCACAGAAGAAAAGCTACAGTTTATTATCAATCTTGTTTATGGAATTGCTTTTGTGATCATAGTTATTCCGGCTACTTATATGTTTGGAATCGTAGGAATTGCCTATGGTCTTGTTATAGTAAACACTGTGAGATTTATAACGGTAATATTACTTGGAGTAATAAAACTTGGAAAAAATCGAATCAGGCATGAATGAAAAGTGTGTGTGATATTACACTCAATGATTATTTGTAAACAGTAAACTTCTTAAGACTTTCTTAAGATTGATTGTAGATTTCATTAATTTTTTTACTCCTGTCGGATTGTTTTGACAGATTAGTGTTAGAATTATTCTTGGTGAAGTATCAGTAAGGAGGAAAAATGAAGAATAGTATTATTAGATTTATTGTGGGGGCAATATCTGTATCAATGCTGACATGCGGCTGTTCATCGGTTGGTGGAAACGCGGACGCTGCATTGGAATTTATAAATGACGATATGGCTACGGGATTAAGTGGCCTGACTGATGAAGCTGCAACAGCAGGAACTTTGGTTTTGGCGAAAGATATTTATCAGCCAACTCTTGAAGAAGCCGGAGCGGAAGCGTCAGTTTCGGAAGATGATAAAAAGGAAGAAGATGTACCGGTTGAGGATGACAAGGTTGTAATGGTATTTATCGGCGACAGCCAGATAGAGAATGGTAGGGACAGCGAAACCGATCTTGCTTCTCTTGTATCTGAAAGAGTGCCTAACTCGGTTGCATATAATCTTGGAATCGGTGGAACAACTGCTGCACTTGAACATTCAACTTCAGATACATCTTTGGATAAATGGGATTCTATTTCTTTTAACGGAATAACATACGGCCTCGCCGATCAGATCGATAGAGACAGAGTATTTGAGAACTATCCTACAGTTCTTGAAAATATGAATAAGATCGATCCTGAGAAAGTTGACTATTACTTTGTGGAATACGGAGCAAACGATTTCTTTACAAAGATGCCGCTTGATAAAACGCAGTTCGAGGGCAATCCTCTTCATTCATATTACGAAGCGCTTGAAACAGGAGTTAAGACTCTTAAAGAGATAAGTCCCAATGCAAGAATTGTCCTTATGACTCCATTTTATGGAATATACAAGGATTCACAGGGCAAGTTCCTTGGAGACTCCTATGTAGTAAGTTATGGAGTTGATACTCTTGCAAATTATGCAAGAAAAGCTTTGAATGTAGCAGAGGATCTTGATGTTATTGATTTTGATGCCATGAATGATGATAAGAAGTGCGATCTTTACCTTGATACCGCAGAAGAGTATCTTATGGACGGTACACATCTTACTGAAAAGGGAAGACAGGTATTTTCCAGACTTCTCGCGCATATTCCGAATTTCTATGAGGATAATGAACCTTTCGCATACCTTGAGAATGACAATATCAAGATAAATGAATTTAATCCGGACGATTACTTTATGATCTCTGATCACAAGCTGAAAGAAGATTATCCTGAAGCCTACGAGAAACTCATGGCAGGTGGATATCCACTCGCGAGAGAACATGGTGCAGGATCAGAATAAGTTAAACGTATGATAACAACAGACCTATATGACCAATTGTAAAAATATGGTTATATAGGTCTTTTTTTATAGTTGAATTTAATTGCGGATAATCGTATAATTTTTATGTTAAACTTTGTTTTACAAAAAGCACATGAATTATGTACGAGTTTCAGCAATTTAGCACACTTTCGGTGGTTCTTGAAGAATGTAATGGTGTAGGGTATACTACTATTGTTGTTCGTACACTAGATAACGAACGATTATTTAGAAAATAGAGGATAAATATAATGAAGAAGGCCTTAATTATTGGTGCGGGTCCTGCGGGACTTACCGCTGCTTATGAGCTTTTGACAAAGTCAAAGGACTATCAGGTAGTGATCTTTGAGGAAACCGACCAGTTTGGAGGAATATCAAAGACGGTTGAATATAAAGGAAACCGTATGGACATGGGTGGCCATAGATTTTTCACCAAGGTCCCCGAGGTTAACGCATGGTGGGATAAGATGCTTCCCGGACAGGGAAAACCTACTTATGATGATATAGTTCTCGACAGACCGATGAAGATGACAGAGGGCGGCCCGGATCCTGAGAAGACTGACAGGGTTATGTTGAAGAGACATCGTGTTTCACGTATACTCTTTGATTCAAAGTTCTATGATTATCCGATATCACTTAAGGGTGAGACATTTAAAAACTTTGGATTTTTGACTACTATGAAGGTCGGCTTCTCATATATGGCTTCTGTCTTCCATAAGAGACCGGAGGATAACCTCGAGAATCTCTATATCAATAATTTTGGTAAGAAGCTTTATTCAATGTTCTTTGAGTATTATACAGAGAACCTTTGGGGCAGACATCCAAGTGAGATCGATGCATCATGGGGAAAGCAGAGAACAAAGGGCTTATCTATATTTGGAATAATCAAGGACTATCTTGGAAGGTTATTTAAAGTTAAGAACCGTAAGGTCAACACTTCACTTATAGAAGAGTTTAAGTATCCTAAACTTGGTCCCGGTCAGCTTTGGGATGTAACTGCCGATGAGATCAAGAAGCTCGGCGGAACAATTATTGTAAATGCCAAAGTTACAGGTATCAGGAAAGACGGTAACCACGTAAAGGGCGTTACTTATCTTGTTGATGGAAAAGAAATTGAGATTGACGGTGATGTTGTTATCAGTTCAATGCCTATAAAGGATCTTGTTGCCGGAATGAATGATGTTCCTGCAGATCCTGCAAGGATTGCGGCAGGACTTCCTTACCGTGATTATATGACTCTTGGTGTACTTGTTCCAAAGCTTAATCTTGAGAACAAAACTAAGATCAAGACTATCGGCAATATCGTGCCTGATAACTGGGTATATGTTCAGGATAGAAATGTTAAGATGGGAAGATTCCAGATATACAACAACTGGTCTCCTTATCTGGTAAAAGATCTTGAGCATACCGTGTGGGTCGGACTTGAGTATTTCTGCTTTGAAGGCGATAATATGTGGAATATGACCGAGGATGAGTTTGCCAAGATGGCAATCGATGAGATGGTCAAACTTAAACTTATCGACAGAGCAGATGAAGTTATCGATTATCATATGGAAAAAGTTAAGAAGGCATATCCTGCTTATTTTGATACATATGATGAGATGGATAAGCTCATTCAGTATCTGGATACTATCGACAATCTCTATTGCGTAGGCAGAAATGGTCAGCATAGATATAACAATATCGATCATTCAATGTGTACATCCTTTGAGGCTGTTAAGAATATCATAAGTGGAGAGACAGACCGCAGCAACATCTGGAACGTTAACACTGAAGAGGAATATCATGAGACAGACACTTCGGAAGCAGAAGTGGATGAGGTAGAGATAGATTAAATTTTAATGCGGTGCTTGAGAACAAACGGCACCGCTTTTTTTAGGAGTGAAATGAAAAAGATTAGTGTTTTGATCCCCTGTTTTAACGAGGTGGAGAATGTGGAGGGAATATCCTCTGCAGTGGAAGAGGTTATGAAAAAAGACCTTTCCGGTTATGATTATGAGATTGTTTTTATAGATAATGCGTCAACAGACGGAACAAGAGACAAAATTGAGAGAATCTGCGCCGGAAATAAGAAGATAAAGGCGATATTCAACGTGACAAATTTTGGTCAGTTCAATTCACCTTTCCATGGAATGTGCTCTCTTGACGGAGATTGTGTTATTCCGGTTTGCGCTGATTTCCAGGATCCGGTCGAGCTTATTCCCGTCTTTGTAAAAAAATGGGAAGAGGGCCACAAAATCGTGAGTGGAGTAAAAGCTTCCAGTAAAGAAAACTGGTTTATTTATTTCCTTAGAACTATTTATTACAAGACGATAAAGAATATGTCCAGTGTTCGTATGATCGAGCATTTCACGGGATTTGGGCTCTATGATAAGACCTTTATAACGCTTCTTAGGCAGCTTAACGATCCGGTTCCATTTATAAGAGGAATTGTAGCAGAGTACGGTGAAGGTTTTAACATGACAACTGTATCATACGAGCAGCCAAAGAGAAGAGCGGGCAAGACTCACAACAATTTCTATACGCTTTATGATGCAGCAATGCTAAGTATTACATCATATACAAAGGTAGGTTTGAGACTTTGTACTATCGCGGGATTTGTGTGCGCACTTATAGATATGGCGGTTGCCTGTGTTTATCTTGTACTTAAGCTTACTCATTGGTACAGCTTTCATGCAGGTTACGCACCAATGATCATCGGAATGTTCCTGATCGGTGCGATACAGCTCTTTTTCATAGGGCTTACCGGTGAGTATATTCTCAATATCAATACGCGAGTTATTGGACGTCCTATAGTAGTTGAGGAAAAGAGAATTAATTTTGAAGCTGAAAAAAATAACGTATAAAGGCTATCAGACCAAACTTAGGGAGAGACAATGAGCTTTATTTCATTTGCATTCATGGTGTTTTTGCCATGTGTTGTTTTGATCAACTTTATAGTCCCAATTAAGTATCGATATATCTGGCTTCTTATTGCCAGTATGGTTTTTTACTCGACTGCGGGTATAGGGGCAATCGTAATTCTTGTATTGTCTATGCTTTCAATCTATGCATCGGGTATTTATCTGGGCGAAAATAATAACAAGCCAAAGCTTGTGTTTTTATCATGCCTGCTTTTTAATCTTGGAATTCTCTTTGTATTTAAATATTTCAATTTTTTTATGCAGATCATTGGGATAGCATCAGGCGGTGCTGCCGGTAATATACAGCTAAAAAACATGATAATCCTGACGGGGCTTTCCTTTTATATACTTAAGTCTGTAGGATATCTGATAGACGTATACAGGGGAGACATTGCTCCTGAAAGGAATTTTCTAAAGCTTGCTCTGTTTGTATCTTTCTTTCCGCAGATTGTTGCGGGACCTATTGAAAGAGCAGGTAATATGTTAAAGCAGTTTGATAATCCAAAGCCCATTGATTTTGACAGGTTCAGAAATGGATTTCTTCAGGTGCTTTGGGGATATTTCCTTAAGCTTGTTGTTGCGGAGAGACTTGCTATTTTTGTCAATGTTGCATTTGAAGAAGCTGATGGTATAAAGGGCGCAGTACATTTTGTTGCGATTGTATTTTATACATTTCAGATTTATGCAGATTTTGCGGGATATTCGCATATAGCGATCGGAGTTGCCCGGATTCTTGGAATAGATGTAATGAAGAATTTTGAGTGTCCTTATCTGGCAAAATCAATCGCAGAGTTTTGGAGAAGGTGGCACATATCACTTTCATCCTGGTTCAGAGACTATCTGTATATTCCGCTTGGCGGAAACAGAAAAGGGGTTATCAGAAAGTTTATTAATATACTCATAGTGTTTACTGTGAGCGGACTCTGGCATGGAGCGGATTTTACATTTCTTGCATGGGGACTTCTTCATGGAATTTATCAGGTTATTGGAAGCATAGTTTCTCCAATAAGGGATAAAGTGACAAAAGTATTTAATGTCGGAAGAACGAGTTTTTCTCATAGATTTGTAAAGACAACGGTGACTTTTATTCTGGTAGCATATGCATGGGTATTCTTCAGAGCAGATGATATAGGACAGGCACTTAGGATCATCAGGAGCTCTTTGGCATTTACTCCGTGGAAGTTTGTTGACGGAAGTATGTATCAGTATGGACTTACAAGAGGAAATTTCCTTCTTGGCGTATTTGGCATAGCGCTTATGATTATTGTTGATCTTGTAAATAGTCGCGGAATCGTAATAAGGGAAAAAATACTTTGCCAGGGAATGTGGCTTAGATGGATCATCATGATCGTGGGCATTGTAGTTACTGTGGTATGCGGCATCTGGGGACCCGGTTATGATGTTTCGGATTTCATTTATAAGCAGTTTTAAATGTATTTAATCTAAGGAGTAGTTTTCGGTTTGATCGGTGGAAAAAAAATAAAGTGCATATGGCTTGTTTTGGCGCTGCTTATAATTGTTATGCTTCTGACTTTTTTTCTTATATCGAATAAAACAGGAAGTGCCGAAAAGTTTTCAGATTCGGATTTCGCAATCTGGGAGAGCGTTGGATTTGTAGTTCGCGGTAATCCCGTTGAAACGGCGAGTGGAATAAATGCGCATTTTGATGATGAAGGTAAGTTATGCTATGACGTTTATCTTCCTATGGATGAGGGAGAGGACATTGAGCTTGTCTGTGATGAAGGTATTGAAGTGACTATCGGTGATGATACCTACAGAAGTGGCGATGACTTTAATGTACCTTTGTTTGAAAGCTTGAGTGGCGAGATAAATGTTCCGGGAGTCGGTATCGAAAAGGCTGATTTTAAATTTATAGCAGCAAGCGGGCTTCCTTCCGTATATCTTGGAACATATAGTGAGACAAAAGACTTTTTGACGGAAGCAAAAGGAAATACCGCAACCGGTTTCTGTACGGTCTTAGACAGTGATGACACCAAAGATTTTAGCGGAAATTGTAACATGCGCGTTCATGGAAACACATCTTTTTACGCAGATAAAAAGTCATATCAGTTTAATCTTGAGTCTGATGCGGAAATTCTTGGGATGCCTGCACAGCAAAAGTGGGTTCTTATATCTGGATATGTGGATTCTTCACATATGAAGGATGCTATAATATACAGGCTTTCGAAAAATACTGGGGATGATAATACACCGGAATTTCGCTATGTGAATGTCTATCTTAACGGACAATATGAAGGATTATACCTGCTTTTACAGAAGATTGGGATTGACGGTGGAAATATGGACCTGAACAATCTTGAAGTGGTCAACGAAGTGGCAGGTGACAGAGATATGCATCAGGACAATACCGGTGGATACCTGGTTGAGCTTGGAACTGCAGAAGCAATGCAGCAGGTTGAAGAAAATCTGCTTGTAGAGACACCTAACAGGTGGATGGGCGTCAAAGCACCTTCCAATCTGACAAAAGCTCAGTACCAGTATTTGTCTGATCTTGTAAACGAGGCTGAACAGGCACTATATCTTCCTGATGGGAAGACGACAAAGTCCGGAAAAACATGGTCTGATTATTATGATCCGGAGTCTTGGGCACGACAGTATGTGCTTCAGGAAATGTCTGCAAACTATGATACAGAGTATGCAAGTGAGTTTTTTTATGTAAAAGAAAATGACAGGACACTGTACGGAGGACCGGCTTGGGACTTTGACAGGGCAATAACCGATTATATTGTTTTTATTCAGAATGAAAGATTGAATTATATAATCAGGTCGATGCATAACAATGCCATAACAATAAAAGACAAAGATAATTCGGGCGTAATGTGGCTTAAGCAGCTTGATTCGCACAAAGAGTTCCATGATGAGATGAAGCGCTTTTTCTTTGAAAAGGCAGAACCTGAACTTAGAAAGATTCTGTCTAAAGATGTTTGGGAATGGGAAAAAGAGATCAAGGAATCGGTCATAGCAGATTGCTATAGATGGAACGGTGGCGGCGAAACTGCGGAAGATAACAATGCAATCGCTGACTCCTTTTCAGATTCTGTTAAGAAGATTGTCGGAGCGTTTGGTGACAGAGCAGATTCTCTTAAAGAGTATTATAAAAATGAAGATGATTATTGCATTGTGACTTTTGTCTTGGATGAATCCAGAATTGATCTGATGGTTCCCGCAAAAAAGGGAAAGACAATCGGCGAAGATGCACTTCCGATTTACAAAGAGAGCGATGATTGGTACTATGGCAAGGAGTTATTTACAACCGATACTGTGATAAAAAAAGACATGGTATTGACACAAGAACCGCAGTAGGAAGGACAGAATATTATTTATGAGCAACCGATACAGAAATGAACAGAAGTATCTCTTAAATAAATCTGATGTCGCTGTCCTTAAGATGAGACTTGATGCAATGATGGAAAAAGATCCGCATGTGCGTGATGGTACATCTTATCTTATTCGCAGTGTGTATTTTGATGACTTATACAATTCTTGTCTTCACGAGAAGGAGGATGGAGTTAATTTCCGACGTAAGTGGAGAATCAGGATATATAATTGCAGCGACAGAGTGATACATCTGGAATGTAAGGAAAAACTGGGCAGCATGACCCATAAAGACAGCATAACTATTTCAAGGGCGGATGTCGAAGCAGCAATTGCCGGAAATATAGAGGTGGATAAGAACAGAGAGCCTTTGTGGAATGATTTTGTGTTGCAGGTTATGACAAAAGGATTCAGACCGGTGACAATCGTTCAGTATGAGAGGGTGCCGTATATATGGAGACCTTCAAATGTGCGTATTACAATTGACATGAGTCTTTCTTCCAGTGAACTTTTTTCAAAGTTTTTTGATGAGGATCTCCCGGTAAGGCCAATTATGGCAAGGGAACAGGATCTTCTTGAAGTGAAGTACGATACGCTTTTACCGGATCATTTGAGACAAGTGTTGAGTATGAGACATATGATAAACACTTCTTTTTCAAAATATGAGTTATGCCGGAGAATGCCAATGCAAGCATTTTGATCAGGCGGATTACGAAGCATTTTTAACGGAGGATATGAAATGAGTTTTAAAGATATTTTAAAGAAATCTTTTTTGGAAAATTATGCGCAATCGGAGATGAGCATTAAGACAATAATAATAGCGATCGCGCTTACATGTGCATTTGCGGTGTACATTTACCTTTTTTACAGAATTGTTACCAAAAAGAGCTTTTATTCAAAGAGTTTCAATATTGCTCTTGCATCAATTGCAATTATTACTTCGGCGATTATATTGACTATCCAGTCAAGTGTTGTGGTTTCACTCGGTATGGTAGGTGCACTTTCGATCGTCAGATTTCGTACCGCGATAAAAGAGCCTATGGATCTGGTATTTCTGTTCTGGTCAATAGCAGTCGGAATTATCTGCGGTGCAGGATTGTATGGAATTGCAGCGGTGCTTTCTATAGCAATTACAGTTCTAATTCTTGTTCTTGAGCTGGTTCCTCAGGCAAAAGCTCCTCAGATCCTTCTGATAAGCTTTAAAGACAGTGATGAGACCAATGACGGTGTTGAGAGGATTCTTACTGAGAGCAAAAGTTATTACAGTGAAAAGAGCAGAACAATAACAAACGGGCAGATCAGCCTTGCTTTTGAGATAAGAACTTCGGACGGAAGAAAGCTTTGCAGCAGTCTTTCCGGACTTAATGGGGTAAATAGCGTTTCACTTCTTAAGCATGACGGAGAAGTTACATATTAAGTTATGCGTGAAGTTAGGGGTACTGACAAAGGCGTGGATTTATGAAAAGAAAGATAAATATAGCATTAAAGTGCATATTTTTTACTATAACGGTGGGTGTCATTTTGTATGCGACGACAATAGTCCTTGAGCGAAAAGACAGTCTTTATAAGTATGCGGATTTCTTTGAGCTTGCAAAAAAGGATCAGATAGACGTTTTGTTTATCGGATCGTCGCATGTTATAAACGCGATCAATCCTACGGTTTTATATAATGAATACGGATATACTTCTTACAATATGGGAGGTCATGGATCTCTTCTTCAATCGACCTATTGGGAGCTGATGGAGTCACTTCAGTATACGACGCCCAAGTGGGTTGTTGTTGATGCATATATGCTGGAGAAGAACTATCGCTATCTTGATGACAGGGATTCCAATCCTGATGAGAACGAGGTTAATACATCTGTTGAGCAGCTTCATCTCAATATGGATGTATGGCCTATTAACAAGCTCAAGGTTGAAGCGGTAAACGATCTTATTCAGGACAAAAAGATACGTAGGGAATTTCTTTTTAATTTCCTTGTCTATCACAACAGGTGGGAATATATTTCTGAGGATGACTTCAAGTCGGTATTTGGAGATGAGTCAAAAAATGAGTTATTCGGTGCTGAGATGAGATACGATGTGGAGACTTCGTTTGTTTTCTGCAAAGAACCTGAAAAAGGAGAGGTTCTTCCGGAGGAGACAGTCGGAGAGCGTTATCTCGCAGCGATTATCGAGGAGTGTCAGAAGAGAAATATCGGAGTGCTTGTGACTTTTGATCCTTTTAATCCTGAGTCAAAAGATATAGTGGCGGCAAATTCGGCAGGTGTTATTGCAAAGACCTATAACGTGCCGTATCTTAACATGCTCAATTCGGATGTTATCGACATATATTCAGACTTAAACGATCACGGACATCTTAATGCTGTTGGATCGGCTAAGACAACTAAAGCAATCGGAAAATGGCTTAAGAGTAATTCGAAGCTTACCGATCACAGGGGCGATCCTGCCTATGCATATTGGGATGAGCGAAGCGATAATTTTTATGAGTCTATCAGAAATGATACGATCGATGAGAGCAATCTTATTTCCAAGTTGAGTCTGTTGTCTCTTGGAGAATATGGATTTGTCTTCTATTGCAATGAGGGATCGCAGGTATTCACAGATAAGCCGATGGAACATATTATCAGTGAGATAGCAGATTCCAATATGATAAAGACTACGTCGGGACCGTATATTTTGATAAAGGATCCTAAGACCGGAAAAACATATGAAGCTTCAGGTGAAGGTGCTCTTGAGAATGTAGAGACTGCGATGGGACATATGTACTATGAGCCTGTCGAGCAGGAGTTTAGACTTCTTTATGAGGCGGACGATCTGGATACTAACTATCTTTATGACGATGCGCATGCAAGCGCGGATATCCAGCTATTGCTATATGATAAGGAGACCGGCGAAGTGATAGATCAAGAATATTACACTTCAAAAGGAGGACGATATGCCAGGTAAGATTTGTATTGTTGGAATTGCGGGAGGTACCGCTTCAGGCAAGACGACAATAGTAAGAAAGATAAAAGAGAATTTTGGCGACGACATTGTTGTTATAAACCATGATTCATATTATAAAGCTCATAATGATCTTTCCTATGAGGATAGGTCTAAACTCAACTACGACCACCCGGATTCATTTGATACTCAGATGATGATAGATGATGTGAAAAAACTTAAAAATAACGAGGAAGTAGATATTCCCGTTTATGATTTTTCGGTTCATAACAGGGCAGATGCGACGGTTCATATCGTTCCCAAGAATGTTATAATTCTTGAGGGAATTCTTGTCCTTGAAAATAAAGAACTTCGTGATCTAATGGATATTAAGGTCTTTGTTGATACAGATGCGGATGAGAGGCTTATGCGCAGGATAAGGCGTGACATGGTTGAGCGTGCGAGGAGTATAGAGTCTATTCTGAATCAGTATGCTGATACCGTTAAGCCTATGCATGAGCAGTTTATTGAACCGAGCAAAAAATATGCTGATATTATTATTCCGCGAGGCGGTGAGAACCTTACGGGAATCAGTATTCTTCAGCAGCATATAAAGAGCATGCTGGTATAATTGGCTACATAGTTTTGTTACAGTGGGAGAATGATATATGTTAATGGTTGCATGGTCCGTAGTGCGTCTCATCTATTGGATGCTGGTAGTGCCATATCTTATTGGACAGCTTTTTAACTTTATATTACCTGAAGAAAAAAAGACATTAGGTACTACTTTCATACTCGGATTGCTTGTTTATTTAGCCTTATTTGAGGTGATCGCAATTCCATGTATGATACATTTTACATATTATGCTTTTACGCATTGCAGAAGAATGTATGTGATAGTTGTATCACTTCTTGCTATTGCGGGTGCTTTTAAATTTGATAAGACAGTGTTCAAATTGAAGTTACCTTTGGGGGGTAAGACAGAGACCAAAATTTATTGTGGGATTTTCGTCGCACTTGTGCTTTTTCAGATGGTGATGAGCCTTGTGTATGCTCCGTTTAACGGTGATGATGCCGATTATGTTGCTAACTCGGTTGCTGCGCAGCAGATGGATGTGATGAATACAGTGAATCCTAATCTCGGCGGAAATGTAAATCTTGATGTGAGACATGCGTTAGCGGTTATTACTATGTGGATTGCTTTTATTGCTAAGGTGTCATCGGTACATGCGGCAATAGTGTCACATGTTGTCATGCCGCTTTTTGTGATACCGATTGTTTATTATGTTTATTATCTCATCGGAAAGATTCTTTTTAATGAGAAAAAAGATTTTCTTCCCGTGTTCTTGATATTGTTAAATGTTTTAATGATCTTTGGAGATATGTCACTTCTTATAAGTCCGCCTGCGACATTCTTTTTGATGAGGAGTTGGCAGGGAAAGGCACTTTTTTGTAATCTTGTTCTTCCGATGGTATTTTGGGTGTTCTTGATGATGTTTGATGATGTATCCAAATCCGGTGAGATATCAGGAAATAAAGAAATGCTTAAGATAACGGCTCCTCTATGGGGGATGCTTACTCTTGTGAATATGTTTTCAGGTATCTGCACAGAGCTTGGTGTTGCATTTGAATGTGTCCTAGTGGCGGTTCTTACGCTGATCTTATTATTTAAATCAAAGAGATGGACTGTGCTTGTGGGAGCATTTATGTCGCTTATACCCAATCTCATCTACATTATAATCTGGTGGAAAATGGGAGGTAGGGCATAATATGTACGGAATATTTATGGAATGTTTTGTTCTCCTTCGGCGCTATTTTGGAAGTGATGCAGATGGTGAATTGATGGCATATCTTAGAATAGCTATTTTCATTATTTCAGCAATCTACATCATAGCTAAGGAAAAAGATGCAGTTAAAAAGATACTCTTTGGAATAATGCCTCTTGTCATATTGGCAGGTTTTCTTTTGCCCATAACAAGGAAATTGTATGTTGCACAGGTTGATAAGGAAAATCCTGTGACATATTATAGAATATTGTGGCTGATACCTATTTATATTGTTATAGCATATGCCGCTTGTATGCTTTTGATGAGATTGAAGGGCGATGCGGTAAGAAGAGCTGTAACGGTTGCAATAGTCCTTGTTATCATGCTTACAGGGAAGTGTGTTTATGTAAATGCAGAAATGCATAGGATTAAAGTAGAGAATCCTTATCATATTCCTCAGGATGTTATTGATATATGCGATATGATCACTCCTGCTGTCGGAGAGGAAAATCCGTGGGCAGTGTTCCCAGAAGAACTTGCATGGTTTGTCAGACAGTATGATGCACATATTCTTATGCCATACGGAGCAGATTATATTGAACAAAATTATCCTAATCAAGTGCACAAGGTATTGAAAGAAGTCGAGATTGTTGACGGCGTTGAAATCGTAGATGCTGAAGAGCTTATGAATGCAGTAAGAGATGATGGAGGGAGGTTCGACGGACGAAGGTATGTTATTATGCCTGAGGATACGGAAACCAGAAGACTAAGCGAAGATTTGACAACATTTGGGCTTGAGCTTATTGATAAAGTAGGACATTATAACGTATATAAGGATCCGATTGAAGTAGGAGATTCGGATGAATAAAGAAGTACAACAATACCTTGACAGAGTGCATGAGTCGGACTTTGCCATGCTCTGTGAGGTTGACAGAATTTGCAAAAAACATAATATACAGTATTATCTTCACGGAGGTACGTTTCTTGGTGCTGTGAGACATCAGGATTTTATTCCGTGGGATGACGATGTGGACATTCTCTTTTTGCGTGAAGACTATGAGAGATTTCTTGATGTCTACGAAAATGAGGCGGATGAGAGATTTAAACTTTTAAGGTTTGAGAAATATCCACAGTTCTTTGATTTCATCACAAAGATTGCGGATTATGATCTTACATATGAGAGCACAAGTTTTGGTGCTGAAGATTTTTATGGCAATAGATATTCGCATCCGACACTTGACCTTTTTGTATTCGATAAAGAGGCAGAGAATCATAAGTGGCAGCTTGTAAGAATGAAGCTTCTCTATGCACTCGCAATGGGACACAGACCGTATGTTGATTATTCAAAATTTAAGGGTGTGATGAAGGCTGTTTCTTTCCTTCTTACAACTGTTGGAAAGTGCATTCCTTTTAAAGTGATCGCGTATAAGTATATTAAACTTCAGACACTTGGAGGTCTTGCAAAGAGAGCTTCGAGTGACGTTGCGGGGTCAGGAGATGAGACAACTCTTTTCATTTCTAACGAGCAGCCCGATCCCAGGTACTGGGGACTTGATTTTGATGCAGATCACCTTATCTATGGACCTGATGTTGCCAAGATAAGGGATAAGGATTTTCCTATTCCGAAGAATCACGACAAGTGGCTTAAGAAGACTTATAAGGATTATATGAGCCTTCCACCTGAGGATAAGAGAGTTCCTATGCATGTCAATGTTATAAAAAAGAATGAGGAATGATTGTTATGAAGACAGTAGCACTTATAATTGCCGGAGGCACGGGTGCAAGAATGAAGCAGGACATTCCCAAACAGTTTCTTACAGTAAATGAGAAGCCTGTTATTGTATATACGCTTGAAGCGTTTCAGAATCATCCTGAGATAGATTCGATCGCTGTAGTGTGTGTCGAAGGTTGGGAACAGATGCTTATGGCTTATGCCCGACAGTTTAATATCTCAAAACTTGAGCATGTTGTCGGCGGTGGAGAAAACGGACAGGGCTCCATACGAAACGGCGTGTATGAACTTGAAAAACATTTTGATGCTGATTCGATAGTGCTTATCCACGATGCGATAAGACCTATGGTTTCCGCTGAGATCATATCAGATTGCATTATGAAGACAAAGCAGTATGGGAATGCCATCACAGCTATTCCGTGTGCGGAAGCAATGCTTACTACATCAGATGGTGAAATGTCAGATAAGACATATCCCAGGGATAACCTCAAGAGAACTCAGACTCCGCAGGGATTCAGGCTCGGAGAGATCTGTGACCTTCACAGAGAGGCTCTTTCAAAGGGGATAACCAATTCTGTCGCATCATGTACGCTTATGACGGAACTTGGCAGAAAAGTATATTTTTCACAGGGGTCTGAGAAAAATATAAAACTTACGACAGTAGACGATATTGACATCTTTAAGGCACTTCTTATGAGCAAAAGGAGTGAATGGTTGAAGTAAAATGCTTTTTAATTCATATGAGTTTATGCTTTTATTTCTGCCGATATTTCTTGCGGCGTATTTCCTGATAAGGACTAATATTAAAGATCATAAGAAAAAAGAAAGCTATTTGAATGTATTTATGATTCTGGGCGCACTTATTTTCTATGGTCTTTTTGACTTTAAAAATTCAGTGATTTTGTGTATGAGTATATTTCTCAACATAAATGTCATAAATTGTATCAGACTAAAGAAAAATACTAAGGTCTGGATGATCGCAGGTGTTGTTACAAATGTCGCGGTTCTATTTTTCTTTAAGTACAGTGCAGTATACAACGGGATGTTCTTTCCTGTTGCGATCAGTTTTTATACATTCAATCAGATTTCCTATATTGTTGATTTTTACAGGGGTGAGATCAAAGAATATGACATGATGGATTATCTCATTTACATCTTGTTTTTTCCAAAGATTCTTCAGGGACCGCTTATGTGCTTTGCTGATTTTAACAGTGGGCTGAAAAGAGCTTATGAAGAAAACATGGACTGGGAAAAAATCATGCGTGGGTTACTTCTTTTGTCCATGGGATTGTTTAAGAAGGTTATTCTGGCGGATACATTTGCAAAGGCTGTTGAATACGGCTTCTCCGCTATTCCAAATCTTGGAAGAACAGAGGCTATTCTTACCGCTGTGTTCTATTCTTTTCAGTTGTATTTTGATTTTAGCGGTTATTGCGATATCGCAGCTTCGGTGTGTCTTATGATGGGATTTGAGCTTGCACTCAATTTTGATTCGCCGTACAAAGCTGTTGATATAGGCGATTTCTGGGATAGATGGCACATAACTCTCACTAAGTTTGTTACCAAGTATGTATATATTCCGCTTGGTGGCAGCAGAAAAGGGCAGTTAAGGACATACCTAAATATCTTCTTTGTGTTTTTGTTGAGCGGTATCTGGCACGGCAATGGCAGTACTTTTGTTGTGTGGGGGATCATGCACGGTGTTCTGAGTATCATTACAAGGATGGTAAAAAAAGCCGGAAAAAAGGGAGCGGACAGCAGATTGGCAGCAATTTGCAAAAAGTTATTCGGAACTTTTTTTACCTTCGTCTATGTTACTGCGGCATGGGTGTTCTTCAGGGCGGAAAGCATATCTGATGCACTTCTTCTTTTTAAGAGGATGTTTGTCGGCGGAATAAGACCTTTTTACAGTACATTTGCGGATGGATTTAATCTTGATGAGATATGGTATGTGATAAAGGTGACTCCGATTATGAAGTTTAGCTTTGCGTGGGATATATGCTTATGGCTGTTTCTTATTGTCGGAAGTGCTATTATCTTTTTTGGCAAAAACGCCATCGCGTATTCTAAGGAATGTAAGATAAATCTTGGTACAACAGTACTTACTGCGGTGCTTATGATCTGGAGTATAATAAGTTTTTCTGGCGTAAGCACATTTCTTTATATGAATTTCTAAAAGCCGGCTGAATGACCGGCAAACATGGGGCGGGAATCGATCATTATGAAAAGCTATAGAAAGTACTTTTTCATCTTAATAAGTATGGTGCTTGCGGTATTCGTTGTCTTTGGAGCACTTGTGGTATATGTGGATCCTTTTTTTCATTTTCATTCACCTGTGGGGGGATTTCCATATATTGTAGATAATCAGCTCAGTCAGAATCCGGGAATGGCAAAGAATATGACATATGACGGATGTATCATAGGATCGTCAATGACGGTTAATTTTGATACGGATGATTTTAAGGATATTCTTGGAACTGATACGGTGAAGCTTAGTTACAGCGGAGCATATCCCAGGGATGATTACAATATTCTTTCTATCGTGTTTGATAAGAATACTTATGCCAGAAAGAGAAAACCCGTTAAGCAGGTTTATTTTGCAATGGATATTCCAACTATGACGGCAGATCCTGATGAAACAAAGTATCCGCTTCCGATGTATTTATATGACAAGAGTGTCATTAATGATGTAAAATATCTCATAAATAAAGATGTTTTATTTGAATATATTTTTCGTCCTGCCATTCAGAGAAAAGGCTCAGATCTTTCAGAGATCTATTTTAGCTGGTGGACACCTGAGTATTACAATGTTCAGTGGGTTATGCACAATTATGAACAGCCGGAAATAAATCCTGTTGAGGCGGCAAAGGATGCGCTTATTGAAAGAACGGAAACAAATCTTACAAAGAATATACTTCCTTTTGTTGAGGATAATCCCGGTACACAGTTTTATTTCTTTTTCCCGCCATACAGCATTTTGTATTGGAACAATGTTAAGCGTGAGAATACTTTTGAAGCGACAATGGAGCAGTACAGATATGTAGCGGAGAGGCTTCTTCAACATAATAATGTCAGGTTGTTTTATTTCCAAACGATGGATGAGACCTTGGACCTCAACAATTATGCGGATTATTCACATTATAAACCCGCAATTAACAAATTTATGGTAGAATGCTTTAAAGACGGAAAATATGAAATTAAATCCATTGAGGAAATGGATAAGGGGTTGTTGACTGTTAGAAAAATGGTTGCAGATTATGATTATGCACACCTTTTTTCAAAGAAATGGTAAGAAAGACCGCGGATATATGAAACACGAGAGAGTGCAGAAAGTATTAAATTGTGGTATGGGAATCTTATCGTTTCTGGCGATCGTATTTATGGTAGGAACGATTGTCAGAGCGGCTATGTTTGTTGTGCCGGTATCGGATGATTATTGGTATGCAAAGGCAGGAATCGGAGTTAGTGGGATTTGGGACCGCTTTATTTCTGCCTGTAAATTCACCCATGAGGCATATAAGCATGAGCAGGGGGCATATTTCACCTCATTTATCGGTTCGTTTTTCAATCCGGTAGCTAGTGGCAGTTTTCTTGATATGAAGATTGCTATGGTGATCAATGTGATGCTTGTTTTCGGCGCGATTGTTTTTTTGACCGGTGTACTAATGAAAAATGCAGCAAATGTAGGCGTGCATGTTGTGCTGTTTGTGATGCTGGTCGTGATATTTCCGTTTACGGTGTATGATTCTTTTAAAGAGGTGTTTTACTGGTATTCGGGAGCTTGTGCATATGGTTTTTCCATCGCATTTGGGCTTATATCGCTTGGACTTTTTATTATTTATAACTTCAACAAAGAAGTTGCACTGACAGGAAGAGAACCGGCGGTATGCGCAGCACTTCTTGGTTTTTTGGCAGCTGGAGCATCCCTTGCAATAGCGGGAACATTTTTGTATTTTCTTTTATGTACAGTTATCTATTTTGCGATTAAGAGAAGAAGACTTGAAAAAGATAATATGTTAATATTTATTACATGTCTTGCGGGGGCTGTTGTAAACTGGCTCGCTCCCGGTAATTTATTGGGACGTGTAGTGGAAAACAGTGGCGTGGTTGATATGAAAGCTGTTATAGGTCACGCATTTGGGCATTATATTTATACGTTAAGGTGGCTTTTTGCAAGTAGAAACTATCTTGTTCTGATCGTCAGCCTTGTGGTTGTCGGATACCTTATTTATGATAAGATAGTGCTTTGTAAAGGGGCTTGGATAGTGATCGGAGTTATGTTTTTTGCAGCTCCGCTTATAACAGTTTTTGCAGTAACATTGGGATATGGCATGGAGCAGGTTCCGAACAGATGCTTTTTTATCGTTGTGATGGCTATGACTGCCGCATTTGATAATCTGGCATTGTTTATCGGATGGTTATTGGGAAGAACCTTGAAGGGACATAAGAAAATGTCCGTTCTTGCGGTTCTTTATGCGATTATTTTCGTGTGCTTTATAGCGACACCTTTTTCACCGGGGGAGTTTTGCACTGTCGCACTTAGCAGGCAGCTCTACAGCGGTGAATTTCAAAAAAATTATGTTGAGACAAAAAAGCTTGTCGACAGCTTATCGGGTATGAAAGATAAGGATGTCAAAGTGGATGTTCCGACGAATCCTGAAACTATCGGGAATTTTTATTCCTTCTTTTTGCTTGATGATCCTGAAAGCAGGGTCAACAGTGATGTGGCAAAGGTATACGGATTGAGCTCTATATCCAATATTAGAGAGGAATGATGTAGTAATGAGAAAAAAGAGAAATAGAAGAGAAGATTTTGATATATATAGCGATGATGATTTTGATATTATCGCAGATGATGACGATTTAGAAGACTTTGAAGATGAAGTCGGCTATGACGGTGATTATAGAGATGATTATAGTGACGATTATAGAGATGACTATGAAGATGATTATAGGGATGATCCTGATGTAGGCTTCGAAGAGGGATATGAAGATGACTATAGGGATGATTTCTATGATTTTGATAAAGAGGATTTAAAACCTGCCAAAGACAGCAAACGTTTTGAAGACTACGATGATGATGATTTTTCTACAGACTACGAGGATGATGAGCAGGAGGATGAGTACATGCGGGACTATAAAGATAACAGGCGCGGAAGTCGGCGTTCAAAGCGATACAGGGATGATGACGAGTACTACGAGGATGATGAAAGAGCCGATTACGATGAAGACGACGATTATGACGGAAAAGGAAAGATTCCGCGTTGGGCTCACTTTGTAGTATTGGGCATTATTGTAGTTATTATATTGTATTATGTTATTCAATTTGTAAAATGGGATAACAGCAGTATTGAACTGAAAGAATCGGATGAAAAGAATATTGCTGAGGAAATTCAGGATTATCCCAGTTATCTGTCTGATGAGCAGATGGCGGGACATAATTATGACGATGAGGAGATGATCCTCATGATCGGAAATGATGCGATTACTTTTGATATGGGTGATACCGGAATCGCAAGTCAGATTGAGAAGGCTACCGGAGCGACATGTATAAGCGCCGGATTCCCTGAATCGACCATTGCACGCTCGGCAGGCGGTGACGATCCGCTTGATGCGTTTTGTTTTCCGGGTGTTATTGATGCAATTACAACCGGTGATTATTCGAAGCTTCACGATGCAGCAGGTTCAACCGGAAATTCGACGTATGAAGACAGTGTAAAAGCGCTTGAGGATGTTGATTTTGACAAGATAGATACTTTGGTTGTCGATTATAATGCGCAGGACCTTCTTAAGGCGAGAATCGGTAGAGACCCCGGTGATCCGATGAATGAGGTTACATATAGCGGAGCGCTTGCTTCGGGAATCAAAAAGTTTAAGGAAAAATATCCTCATATCAGGGTGGTATTTATGACTCTGACTTATTGTTATGGCTACGATAAGGATGGAAAGATAGTTCCCGGAGATAAGCTGGAATTAGGAAACGGTGATATTTTCGAATATTTCAATCTTATGATGATGGTCTGCTCAGCATCTGAGTATGCCGGAGTAAGTGTTCTCGACAATTATAACGGAAATGTATCGGAGCAAAACAGTAAAGAGATGCTTGTTGATAATATTCATGTCAGTGCTGAGTGTAATAAGCAGATTGCAGAACATTTTGCAGAATTCTTTGGAAAGATTGTGGCCATGGAAAAAGGAACGGGAGAAGAGGAAACGGAAGAATGAAAAAAAACAGTATAGCGGGTGCTTTGCAGATGCAGGGGGCTGTTATCGTGTATTCACTTTCAACTGTTGCAGCTAAATTCGCTTCTGAATATCCTGCTTTTTCTCTTGGATGGATTGGATTCTTTTTTCTTGAATTTGTTGTTTTGGCAATTTATGCGATTATCTGGCAGCAGGTAATAAAAAAATTTCAGCTCTCCGTGGCTTATTCGAATAAGGCTATCACATTGATGTGGTCTATGCTCTGGAATTTTGTGATTTTTTCAGAAAAAATTACTCCGGGTATGGTAATAGGAGTTCTTATTGTTATTGCGGGAGTTATTGTTATGAACAGCGCATCGGAGGAGGAAACGGAAAGTGAATAAGTATTTTTTACTGATGCTTTTGGCGGAGCTTATAGCATCTTCCTCCCAGATATTTTTGAAAATGAGTTCAAAAAAGAGTTATCCTTCGGTAATAAGAGAGTATCTAAACTGCCTGGTAATTGGCGGATATTCGTTACTTATGGTGTCAATGGTCATAACTGTTTTTGCGTATCAGAAAGATAAGCTTGGGTACATGGGAACGGTAGTCATGGAGCCCATAAGCTATGTTTTTGTAATGATATTGTCGAGGATTGTATTTAAAGAGAAGATATCAGCAAGAAAGATTGCGGGGATGAGTCTTATTATCTGTGGGATTGCAGTTTTTTTTCTGAATAAATAATTAAAGCGGAATGGGGGCATGATTCTGCAAATATACGATATTTAGAAACAAAAATTCCGAATGATAACAAAAAGTTGTTATTGTATTTCGGAAATGTTAAAATGCTATATATGGTATAGGGGGTTATCGAGGGAGGATATATTTAGCTACGAAAATTGATTAATCGTACGAGGAGTGTATATGAAAAAGACAACTAAGCGCGGATTGTTTCTCAGCCGCAAACCTTCTAATGACAGGAAGAAAAGAGACAACAGGGATTACAGAGAAGAATACGACAGAGATTATGACGTTCGTGACGATCGTGAATACGACGAATATTGTGACTACGCTGATGAGCGTGGATATGATGATCGTCGCTATGACAAGGAGTATGAGGTCTTTGCTGATAATCGCGATTACAGAGCTGAGCGCGATTACGAAGACTACGATTACGACCGCGATTATGAAGATAACAACCGGGACTATGTAGATAATCGTGCATATAATGATGCAAACTACGATTATGATCAAAGATATGAAAAAGATGATTACGATAGGGATTATGCCGATGATGACCGCGATTATGAAAATGGTGATGATTACGGTCATGGTTATGCGGATGATGATCGCTATTATGCTGGTGATGCGCGTCATTATGATGATGAACCGCGCGGCTATGAGCGCATGATCGACGAGCAGTACGATGAGCAGGACTACGACAGAGATTATGCCGATGATGATCGCGACTATTTTGAAGATGATCGCCAGTTTGAAAATGCCGGTTTTGCAAGTGCATTTAACGGTGATAATGAATATGACTATAGATATGATGAAGAATTAGCCCGTGGAAACAAGGCGTCTAAAAAGGGAAAGTATAAAAATAGTAAAAAACATTCCGGACGCAGGGCGGAAGATGATTATGATGAAGGAATCACATCTGCTTTTGGAAGGTTTGGAAAATTCTTAAAGAATACAACTCCTGTTGAGAGAACAGCAGCAGTTGTTGCTGTCGTAATTGTTTCAGGTGCAATTGTTACAGGAGTATTCTATTCTGCTGCACTGGGTAAGAGTCAGGAAATCAGTGCTTTTGCCGATGTGGGATCGACTATGAGCGATGTTCAGATTGTTGGACAGAGCGGACTTGATGCGGTTGCTGATGCTGAAAAAGCAAAACAGATGACTGCAGATATTATTGAGGAATCCAAAGAAGAAAAGGTTGAAGAGGTCGTAGAAGAAAAAGAAGAGAAGGAAGAGGAAGTTAAAGGCGGAAAAGTAAGCGTCAATGTTTCTTCAATCAAGAGTGACCTTAAGATTAAGTTTGTTGGCAGCAATAAAAAGCTTGTTGCAAAAGTTCCTTTTAAGGTAACTGTTGAAACACCGGACGGATCTACAGTTAATTATGAAGATGATGACAAAGACGGTATCATCTACAAAAAGGATATGAAAGCCGGCACTTACAAGGTTACACCAAGTGCACTTCCTGCTGAGTTTTCACAGTACAGCCTTGATACATCTACCAAATCGGTAAAGGTTAAAGATAAGGTAGAGATGAAGGCGGTTGATGTCAGCAACGAGGTTAAGAAAGAATCACAGGTTAATGTTGCAAAAGAAGATACAGCAGTAAAGAATGTTGTAGAATCAACGCTCAAGGATACGGTAGAGTATGTTGAGAGTGAGAAGATTCCTGCTGACGGAACTGCTGCTGATGGAAGCGGAACATATAAGAAAATTGACAAGGATAATATCACAGATCCGATGACTCAGTCATCTTTAATTGATTTCACAAGCTTTAGGACTGTGGCATTGTTTACAAGTACAAGTGCAGATTCAGCTTTGTCTAGTGAAGCAAAGTCAGAGAATGAGGACAGTTCAGCTGATAATAGCAAAGAGACAAATGACGATGCAGCAAGTACGGGCGGAAATGCAGGGGGAAGCGCCTCGGCTCCAGCTACTGAAGAAAATGGTAAAAAAGAGAATAATACTCCATCTGAAGAGGATCTGAGAAAAGCAGAGATTGAGAAAAATGGTAAGGTTCCTGTAAAAACATCAATCTCACTTGAAGTTGGTGAATCAAAAGATATTGAATTTACTGCCAGCGTTTCAACAAAAGTAAGTCTTTCTTCAAATAACGGAAATGTATCATGCAGTGGAACTACAATTAAGGGTGTACAAGAAGGAACATCAACGGTTACAGTTTCAGCTGACAAGTATAAAGATAATGAGATTACAGTTACTGTTAAGGCTAAGAAAGAATTAAAGACAAAGACCGATAGGTTTGAGAAGACTGTAAATGATACGATTTCAGTAGGTGATTATCTTGATACTCCTATAGGAGATTGCAAGATTACAAGTGATAACACAAATGTTGCTACAGTTTCTTCAAATGGCGATATTAAGATTGTAGGTAAGGGAAATGCAAAGATTACGATTACTGCATATAACCAGACCAAGTCAATCAGTATTACTGCAAAGGATTTACCTGCAAAGGATCTTCCTATCAAGTTCAATAAGGTCACAATTGGCAAAGATGAGAAGACAAGTATCGGATTGAACGGTAACGATTACCCGGGACTTAAAGGTAAAGCTGAGGATGGCTCTATAGTTTCTGTTTCCGGAACTGATATTCAGGGTAAGAAGGCAGGAAAGACAAAAGTCACATATACTGCAACGGGATACAATGAGTTCGCTATCGAAGTGACTGTTGTAGATAAAAAGGCAAAGCTTAAGACTCGCGACGGTAAAACTGTTTATGTAAAGAACTCTGACGGCAGTTACAGAGAGGCAACCAATGAGGACTATTACAACAAAGAAGAGTTCTTCCTTAAAGAAAAAGGTGAGGGCGATTTCAAATACAAAGGCTGGCAGACAATAAACGGTAAGACCTATTATTACAATAAAAACTGTGATTTCGTTACAGGTGAGCAGGTTATTCAGGATGTCAAATATGTATTTGGAAGTGACGGAGTTCTTACAACTTCTTCCGGAGCAAGAGGAATCGATGTAAGTAAGTGGAACGGTTCGATTGACTGGAAGGCTGTAAGAAACGAAGGAATAGAATTCGTTATCATCAGATGTGGATATAGAGGTTCATCGCAGGGCGCACTTATCGAGGATCCTACTTTCAGGACTAACATAAAAGGTGCTCAGGCAGCAGGTCTTAAGGTGGGCGTTTACTTCTTTACACAGGCTGTAAATGAAGCGGAAGCCGTTGAAGAAGCATCAATGGTAATCGAGCTTTGCAAGGGATATGGACTTTCATTCCCTGTATATCTTGATGTAGAAGGAAGTAACGGTCGAGGCGATGCAATAAGCGCAGCTCAGAGAACAGCTAATATCAAGGCGTTCTGCGGAACAATTCAGAATGCGGGATATAAGGCCGGCGTATACGCTAACAAGACTTGGTTTACAAGTAAGATCAATACAAGTCAGCTTACAAGTTATAAGATCTGGCTTGCTCAGTACGCAGCAAGTCCCAGCTATAATGCTACAAGATATGATATGTGGCAGCATACATCAAAAGGTAAGGTATCCGGTATTTCCGGAAATGTTGACCTTAACATTTTGTACAGATGATTATTTTGAATATAGGTACAATATATGAGTAACATCAACAAGAACAAAGGATTAGAATCTTTTAAGATTCTGTCCTTTGTTTTGCCTTTAATTTTTTATATTGGAATTGCGGCGTTTGACGGACCTGTGATGTGCGTGGATTCTCTGAGTTACGTAAGTATGGATTTTTCCAGAGAGCCTGTTTACCCGCTTTTTTTGGCATTTATCAGAAAGATATTTGAGACTTTCAAATTTTCCGGTGAATACCACGGACAACCCTCTTATCTTTTCTGCGTGGTGATACTTCAAAGTTTATTGTGGGTATATGCGGCTTGGCGACTTGGAAATGAGATCTGCAATGTTGCAATTCGTTATCTCAAGCAAGGGAGTGCTGTACTTCTTGGCTACGTGGGAGTATTTTCGCAGATGGCGGTTGCATCGCTCAATAGATTTGCTGCAAAAAGAGGCTCGATGTATTCCGAGAGTATCATGACAGAGGCGCTTGCGATACCGTTATTTGTTATTTTTACGATAGAATTGTGGAATCTACACAGAGCATATCTTCAGCGAAATCTTGTAAGAGTATTTTTGTTGGCGATTCTTATTGCAAGCATAAGAAAGCAGATGCTTATCTGCCTTATTTTATGGGGATTTTCGGCGTTTGTTATTTACCTTTTTGTAAACAGACAGGAAGGGATACATAAGTTTTTTATAACTGTGCTTATGATAGTTGCGGCTATTGCAAGTATAAAAGGAATTGACAGGATTTATAATTCTGCGCTTCGCGGAAGGTTTGTAGAACATATAGGAAACAGCAAGGGCGGACTTGATACGGTTCTATACACGGCAAGAAGCGAAGATGCGGAGCTCTTTAAAGACTATGAGGGATATCCCAATCTCGATGCATTATATACCAATATCTATGAGACCTGTAAGGAGCAACAGCTTACAATTGAGTTTGCTCCCGGTTATGAAAAAAGAGATCAGGCGAATATATTTAATTCTGACTGGGCGGCGATGGCGTCTCATTATGCGGAGAGCTATGATGTCATAGGATTTGATATCGTGCAGGTTAAGTGTGATGAATACGTGGCGGAGCATTTTCCGGGGCTTGAGCTGTGTGATGCTCAGCTAAAAGAGGATCAGATAGAGGGAATCCTTTTTAAGACTCTTTTGAAAAATGATTTTGACAGGATTAAAAAGGGTGAAGGCAAAGCAGTAATATATGTATTTACTGCAAATGTGCTGAAAGCATTTGTTATATCGGTCGCAAATATCAGTCCGAAAATCCTTATTCCGGTGTCTTTCTTTATGTACCTGCTGTTTCTTACATCGTTTGTTCTTTTGTTTTTGAGCAGCGTGTTTGGAAACATGGGAAATGAGAAGAATGTGAAGGATGATTTTTTGTTATTTGCATTTCTGACGCTTTCAGGAATTGCAATAAATTCTGTGGTTACGGGATCCATGATATTTCCGCAACCCAGATATATGTGCTATGGGATGGGACTCTTCTACTTGGCACTGACTTGTGATATAATAGCCACGAAAAAATGAAAAGGAAAGGTATACTAGGATGAAAACTTATCTTGTAACTGGAGGTGCCGGATTTATCGGTTCCAACTATATTCATTACATGTTCAAAAAATACGGAGACGAGATTCGCATCATAAATGTTGATGCACTTACATATGCAGGGAATCTTGAAAATCTTAAAGATGTTGAGGGACGTGACAACTATACTTTTGTAAAAGCAAATATTTGTGACAGAGATGCCATCAATAAGATCTTTGAAGAGAATGACATAGACAGAGTTGTTCACTTTGCGGCAGAGAGCCACGTTGACAGATCTATTGTTAATCCTGAGATTTTCGTTGAAACTAACGTTCTTGGAACAGCTACAATGCTTAATGCAGCTAAGAAAGCATGGGAGCTTCCCGATGGAACATTCAAAGAGGGCAAGAAGTTCCTTCATGTTTCAACAGATGAAGTTTACGGTTCACTTGATGACGATCCGAATGCATATTTCTATGAGACAACACCTTATGATCCTCATAGCCCTTATTCAGCAAGTAAGGCAAGTTCAGATATGCTTGTAAAGGCTTATATGGATACATATAAGTTCCCGGCAAATATCACTAACTGTTCAAATAACTACGGACCTTATCAGTTCCCTGAGAAGCTCATTCCTCTTGTGATCAATAATGCACTTGCAGGTAAGGATCTTCCTGTATATGGAGACGGTAAGAATGTTCGTGACTGGCTCTTTGTTGAGGATCATGCGAAGGCAATTGACATGGTACAGGAAAAGGGCAGACTTTTTGAGACATACAATGTTGGTGGACACAACGAGAAGCAGAATATTGAGATCGTTAAGACAATCATTGATGTTCTCAGAGAAGAGCTTGATGACAGTGATCCCAGAAAGGCTAAGCTCAGCTATGACCTTATTAAGTATGTAACAGACAGAAAAGGTCATGACAGAAGATATGCCATCGCTCCAGATAAGATTAAAAAAGAGATCGGTTGGGAACCAGAGACAATGTTTAAAGAAGGTATCAGAAAGACCATTAAATGGTACTTTGAGAACAACGACTGGATGGAGCACGTTACAAGCGGCGATTACGAGAAATATTATACAAAGATGTATTCAGGAAGATAAAAGAGGAGATTTACGATGAAAGGTATAATTTTGGCGGGTGGATCGGGAACAAGACTTTATCCGCTTACAAGAGCAATTTCAAAACAGATAATGCCGGTATATGACAAGCCGATGATCTACTATCCGCTTTCAACTCTTATGCTTGCCGGTATAAGAGATGTACTTATAATTTCAACTCCAAGAGACCTTCCTATATTTGAGGAGCTCTTTGGAACAGGTGAGCAGCTTGGAATGAACTTTAGCTATGCCGTTCAGGATCAGCCAAGAGGTCTCGCTGATGCATTTATTATTGGTGCAGATTTTATAGGTGACGATTCTGTTGCACTTGTTCTTGGAGACAATATCTTTTACGGACAGAGTTTCTCAAAACTGCTTCGCGACGTGGCAGCAAGAGAAAAAGGTGCTACAATTTTTGGATACTATGTAAGAGATCCAAGAGCTTACGGAGTAGTTGAGTTTGACGAGAACGGAAAGGCTATCAGTATTGAAGAAAAGCCGGAGAATCCTAAGAGCAACTATGCTGTTCCGGGACTTTATTTCTATGACAATGATGTTGTTGATATAGCAAAGAATGTTAAGCCTTCAGCTCGTGGTGAGATTGAGATAACAAGTATAAATAATGAGTATCTCAGAAGAGGAACTCTTCACGTTGAGACAATGGGAAGAGGATTTGCATGGCTTGATACAGGTAATCATGATTCACTTCTTGATGCAGCTGACTTTGTTTGTGCATTCCAGAAGAGGCAGGGACTTTATGTTTCATGCATAGAGGAGATTGCTTACAAGCGTGGATTTATAGATAAGGAGCAGCTTCTCAAGCTTGCTGAACCTCTTATGAAGACAGATTACGGCAGATATCTTGTTGAGGTTGCAAACGGACTTTAATAAAAGAATCAGAGGTTGCAGATGGACTATAAGGTATTCAGGACGGCGGTGCTTGCTATTGTCAGTGCGCTAATTTTGGTGCTGGTCATAGTCTATGCTACAAATGCCGACAAAATTAATGAGATTTTTGGTAAGGGTGGAGCTTTCGATGAAGGAGCTTCTGCCGCGACCTCTTTAAATGGCGAGTTTGGTATGTACGGAGAGCAGATTGGTGATAATACACAGAGCTTTTTGTATGAGGAAGGTTTTTTTGATGCGAATGAGGAGATTCCTTCGTTTGTTGTCACCAAAAAGAACGAGGAAAGCGCTTCTTCCGCAACATCTGAGATCGTCGCAGACGATAATGAAGAATATAATGACTATATAGAACCCGCGTTAGTTGTGGGAACGAATTGAATTGGAGAATAAAATGGGTAAGATTAGCGTTGAAACATGTGAGATAGAGGGACTTAAGGTTATAACTCCGACTGTATTCGGAGATGCCAGAGGATATTTTGTTGAGACTTATAACAAGAATGATTTTGTAGAAGCCGGTATTGACGTTGAATTTGTACAGGACAATCAGTCTGCAAGCAAACAGGGCGTTTTGAGAGGCCTTCATTTCCAGAAAAATTATCCTCAGGACAAGCTTGTTCGTTGCATAAACGGTGAAGTATTTGATGTTGCCGTTGATCTTAGGAGAAATTCCGCTACTTTTGGAAAGTGGTTTGGAGTTGTTTTATCTGCTGAGAACAAAAAACAGTTCTTTATTCCTAAGGGATTTGCTCACGGATTCTATGTGCTTTCTGAGTACGCTGAATTTGCTTATAAATGCTCTGATTTCTACCATCCAAACGATGAGGGTGGACTTATATGGAATGATCCTGATATTGGAGTAGAGTGGCCACTTATAGATGGTGTAGAACTCAACCTTTCCGATAAGGACACCAAATGGGGAGGAATAAAAGAGTTTTGAATAAAAGAGTGAAAATTAGAAAACCCCCCAAGAAAAAATTCTTGGGCGTTTTCTATGTATTGGCGTTTATGGTTGCGCTGATAATTTTTTTGCATAACAATCCTCTTGCAGACCAACATACAGAGATGCTTAAAAAAATATGCGGATGCATTTTGTTAGGTGTCGGATGTATTCTGGTCTATTTTTGGTATGACAAACTTACGGTTTTGCCTGTTGAACTTTGGAACAGCAGAAAACTTATTGTGAGACTTTCCGTCAATGATTTCAAAAAAAGATATGCAGGATCTTCATGGGGCGCGTTATGGGCCGCTGTTCAGCCTGTTGTCACGGTTATTCTTTACAGCATTATTTTTGGAAAACTCTTTAAGACTGCTCCTCATGCTCTTCCTAATGGAAAGGAAGTTCCTCATTTGCTTTACCTCACAGCAGGTCTTGTTCCGTGGTTCTTTTTTGTAGAAGCGCTTAATAACGGAACAACAGCACTTCTTGAATATAACTATCTTGTAAAAAAAGTTCTTTTTAAAATAAGCATTCTTCCTATTATCAAAATAATTGCAGCAATGTTTATTCATATATTCTTTTTGGGTGTGCTTCTTGCAATGGCATGGATTATGGGATATGAACCCAGTATTTACTGGATTCAGCTCATATATTACATTGGTTGCGAATTTATACTGGTTTTATCTATCAGTTATGCAACCTGTGCGCTCGTTGTCTTTTTCAGGGATCTCCTTCAAATCATAAGTATTATAATTCAGCTTTTACAGTGGTATACTCCTATTCTCTGGGATCTTAACAACGATATTATAGCTCGTGTCAGAAAGCATTTTATAGATGATTTACATATGCCAATAGAGCAAATAAGAATGTATGAAGATCTGATTAAAGTGTTTGTTAAGCTTAATCCTATGACATACATTGTGGAAGGTTACAGAAGTTCAATCTATGGAGAGACTTGGTTTTTCGAGCATTTCTACTCATCAACATATTTTTGGATATGTGTTGTAATGCTCTTCTGTATTGGAACAGTTTTATTCAAACGCCTTAAGCCGCATTTCGCGGATGTGCTTTGATAAATCCATAGATTATGGAGAAATTTACATGAAGAATGATATAGCGATTGAGGTAAAAAACCTCACTAAATCATATACGCTTTACGAAAAGCCGGGGGATAGGATTAAAGATTCACTCGGTCTTGCCAAGAGGAAAAAGTTTAAGGAGAAGATTGCTCTCAACAACGTAAATCTAACGGTTAAAAAGGGTGAGACAGTCGGTATTATTGGAACAAACGGTTCCGGAAAATCTACAATCCTTAAGATAATCACAGGAGTTCTAACTCCGACATCGGGCGAAGTAAACGTAAACGGCCATATTTCAGCTCTTTTGGAGCTGGGAGCCGGTTTTAATATGGAATATAACGGAATCGACAACATCTACTTAAACGGTATGATGATCGGCTTTTCCGAAGATGAGATAGAGAAAAGAATGGACGCAATCCTTGAATTTGCGGACATCGGCGATTATGTGTATCAGCCGGTCAAGACTTATTCAAGCGGCATGTTTGTAAGACTTGCTTTTGCGGTTGCGATAAACATCGATCCCGAGATTCTCATAGTTGATGAGGCACTTTCTGTAGGAGACGTATTTTTCCAGGCTAAGTGCTATCATAAGTTTGAAGAATTTAAGAAAAAGGGCAAGACAATTCTTTTTGTGTCACATGATCTTTCAAGTATCAGTAAGTACTGTGACAGAGCGGTCCTTTTAAATCAGGGTGTTCTTATTGGAGAGGGAACCCCTAAGAAGATGATAGATATCTACAAGCAGGTTCTTGTGGGACAATATTCGCTTCCCAGCGGTGAAGGAGAGAACCTTCTTTACGATGACGATATCAGAGAAGCTGCAGCTAAGGCAGACAATAAAGCTGATTCCAAGATAAAGAAGAGCACTTCCGAAGGTTCTGTCGGAAAATCCGGTAAAAAGAAAGATGGAAAGAAAACCTTTAGTGAATGGGCAGCTGAAGAAGAATCAGGAGCCAATCCCGATACGCTTGAGTACGGCGATGGAGCGGCTAGTATTTATGAATACTTTACTACGGATTCAAACGGAGTAAAGTCAAATTCTATAATCAAGGGCACGGATTTTACCGTGCATATGAAGGTTAGATTCAATAGAGATGTTGCGGCGCCAATATTTGCCCTTACTTTCAAAAACATCATGGGTATTGAGATAACAGGTACCAATTCCATGGTTGAGAAAGCTTTTTTGGAACCTGTAAAAGCGGGTGATGAGAAGGAGATAACTTTCACGCAAAAGATGTCTTTACAGGGCGGAGAGTATCTTTTGAGCTTTGGCGTTACAGGATTTGAGCATAACGATTTTACTGTATATCACAGATTGTACGATGCTCTTAATATCACGGTCGTATCGGATAAGAATACGGTTGGATATTATGATATGAACACAACATGTAAAGTGAGAGATATAGATGCAGGAACAGATTAAGATTGGCAATGTCACACTTAATTTCAAACATTATTCCGGGGTCGATCTTTACAGCGACGGTGCTGTAGAGAACGATCTTCTTGAGATTGTAAAAAATCATAACAAAGAAGAGTTCCAGGAGATTATAGAGAAAAAAGCTAGTTGGCCTATTCTCTATCATCTTTCCGATCAGAGGGCTAATATTGTTGAGTGGATTCCTATGGATCCAAACGCCAAGGTTCTTGAGGTTGGTTCCGGATGCGGAGCAATAACCGGTATGCTGGCAAAGAAAGCAGCGAGTGTTGTTTCGTGCGATCTTTCAAGAAGAAGATCTGAGATCAATGCCTACAGAAACAAAGAACACGGAAATGTAACTATCCACGTTGGAAACTTCAGGGATATTGAGCCTGACCTCGACAGGGATTTTGATTATATTTTCCTTATAGGTGTGTTTGAGTACGGACAGGGATATATCGGAACGGATAACCCATATGAGAAGTTTTTGAGAATGCTGGGCAGACACCTTAAAAAGGGTGGAAGAATTGTAATTGCCATCGAGAATCGTCTTGGACTTAAGTATTTTGCCGGATGTTCAGAAGATCATCTCGGAACATATTTTAAAGGAATTGAAGGCTATACAGCTGACAGTGTTGCTAAGACTTTTACCAGAAACGGACTTATAAATATATTTAAAAAGTGCGGAATGAATGATTATCATTTCTATTATCCGTACCCTGATTACAAACTTATGACAATGATCCACTCCGATTCTTATTTCCCTAAGTTCGGAGAACTTCAGGACAATGTCAGAAACTTTGACAGAGACAGGATGATCCTGTTTAACGAGAAGCATGCGTATGAAGATCTTGTCAAAGACGGAATGTATCCGGATTTTGCAAATTCTTTTGAAGTAATACTGGGACCCGGATTTGATACCGTGTACAGCAAATATAGCAACGACAGAGTTGATGAGTTTAAGATAAGAACGGATATCGCCATTAGCAGAACCGGAAGAAAGGTCATAAAGAAATATCCTCTTACAGAGGCTGCAAGAGAGCATGTTTATGGTCTTCGTGATGCATATCTCGGACTTCAGGAGAAGTTCAAGGGCGGCGATTTTGAGATAAATGATTGCCAGATTGATGAAAAAGAAGGATGCGCCGTATTTTCTTTTGTAAACGGTGTTCCTCTGGCGTCGCTTCTCGATCAGTGCATAGACAGGGATGACATGGAGGCATTCAATGCACTTATAAACGAGTATATTAAGCGACTGAATTACAAGACAGATTACCCTGTATCCGATTACGACCTTATCTTTTCCAACATAATGGTAAACGGACCTATTTGGACTATAATTGATTATGAATGGACATACGGTAAGTGTATTCCTCCAAAGGAACAGGTTTGGAGAGCACTCTATTGTTACAGGCTCGAAGACAGGAAGAGGGAGAAGTTTGATCCTAAACCTGTCTATGAGAGACTTGGGTTAAAAGAAAAAGAGATGAAGGTTCTTCTTGATGAAGAATACGCATTTCAGAAATATGTTACGGGAAACAGAAAGTCTCTCGTAGAGATCTGGAAAGACATAGGAAGAAAGGTCATTGTTCCGAAGGAACTTTCTAAGTCGGCAGATGCGGCAAGGGCTGCAGACTGTGTTCAGGTCTATTTTGACGAGGGATTTGGTTACTCGGAGGATGATTCAATATTCCCCGAGGAGCAGTATGATGACAAAAACGAGATAAGTCTCGATATTACTGTTGATTCAAAGTGTAAGGTGTTAAGGCTTGATCCTGCATTTGCTCCTTGCATGGTTACAGTGATCGAGGCAGGATGGAATGGATTGTCTGTTGAGGATGGTTCGGCGGATATTACGCTCAGACCGGTAAACGGTGAGTGGATCACTGATGATTCCTTCATGTTTAATACAGATGACCCGAATATCGAGTTTGATCTTACTTCAAGTGGGCTTAGTGTAAAAGAAAATAATCATCTAACAGTGAAGCTTCTTACGACGATGGTTCCTAAAAATGCCGCAGATGCCATTATAAATTCCGTTGATCTTCAGCAGGCGGCTGAACCAAAGGAAAAAGTGGGGATAATAAAGAAAATCGGAAGAAAGATTGTTGAAAAGCGTGAGGCACGTTATTACAGAGACGAGGAGTAAAAACGGGGAATGCTTAAGGGGTTAGTTAAAAGTACTCTTGCAACAAAAAGAACAACTAAATATAACAGGATGGTAAGTGCCAAGTCGTCAGCTTATGACAAATGGCAAAAGAACATCGAGAAGAGTCAGGTAATCCAGGCAGAAGCACCTGTTCAGTACGAGACGGCGGAAAATGGAGAACTTGTACCTCATAAGCTTCCGGAACCCAAGATCAAGATTGTTCCATATGCAAAAGTATGGGAGATGACGGATGCCAAAAATGACGAAAATGTCGTTTATATTTTTGTAAGTCCCAAAGGAAAGCTTACGAAAAGAGCAAGCGAAGTAATAAAGCAGTATTTTATAGCCCATCCCGAGCATAACGTGGTTTATGCGGATGAGGATGAAGTTGGAAGCGGTGGAAAGTATATTCATCCTTTCTTTAAGCCCGACTGGTCACCGGATTCATATCTTAACGCATTTTATATAGGCAGTCTTTTTGCTTGCAGATCGAAGACTGTACACGATGCAATACCTGAATATGACAATGCTGTCAGGATGCTGGGAGGAACTGCAAATAAGAAAAATTCACCGGAGCAGGTGGGACTTGAAGCATCGCTTCTTTCTGCCGATGTTCTCTTTTGCATGTTGGCTATTCATGAGAGGGCATTTGCAAAGAGGACAGGAACCGAGCTTCCGATAGGTCACATCAGGGAAGTTCTGTTTCACAGAAATGCAGGACAGGATGTCTTTTACGGAAGGAGTTTCCATAATTCAAGGCATATGCTGCTAAAGCCCGTGACGGTCAGTATTATCATTCCGTCTAAGGATCATCCGGAAGTTTTCCAGCAGTGTCTCAATTCGATAATCGAGACCACAAAGGATGCCGGAATAACATATGACATTGTGGTTATAGATAACGGAAGTTCTGCATCCAACAGGGTAAAATACGGTGTGTATGCATCGAGAGCACCCAGAAAGAACGGACTTACCAAGATAAATTATATATATAAGCTTCAGGAGTTTAATTTCTCGGCTATGTGCAATCAGGGCGCGAGAAGTTCAACGGGAGAGTATCTTCTTTTCCTTAACGACGATATTGAGGCGGTTAAAGACGGCTGGATGACGGAGCTTATTTCACAGGCTCAGCTTAAGCATGTTGGAGCTGTGGGAGCAAAGCTTATTTATCCAAAGACCGATCTTATTCAGCATGCAGGAATTGCAAATGTGAGAAGAGGCCCTGTTCACAAGCTTCAGAAGATGCATGACAATAAGAGTCATTACTTTGGCTATAACAGAGGAATACACAACATGATTGGCGTAACTGCCGCTTGTCTTCTCATAAGCAGGCGTAAGTTCAACGATGTGGGAGGTTTCCCCGAGGAACTAAAGGTCGCTTTCAATGATGTGGATTTCTGCTATAGTGTTTTTGAGAAAGGTTATTATAACGTTTGTTGCAATCATACCTATCTTTTGCACCATGAGTCTCTCACAAGGGGACTTGATAACCTTGATCCCAAGAAGCTGGACAGACTGGCGTCTGAGGGTGAGATACTTATGAAGAGGCATTCTCATCTGTATAATAAGGATCCTTTTTACAGCCCGCATCTTACGGAGGATGAGACAATATCAGCGATCATCCCAAGGGAAGACTACACGCCTGTTGAGGACATACCTTATATGTCGCCTGTTCTTCATGAGAAGGGAATTAAGGGGGCGAGAGAAGATCAGTGCCTGAGAGTCGGATGCGAGTACAACGCTTCTATGGACAACTGGCTGTATGGCGTTAATACCGCAGATAATATTGAGGGATATTTCCTTAAGGGATACAGTTTTGTTATAGGATCTGACAATGCACTCTATGACAAAAAGCTTCTTTTGAGGCTTGTAGAGAGGTATGAGGATGGGGCAGGACCTGTGGGACCTGAGGTATACAGTTTTTCACCTTATATCTGGTACAGACCGGACATCAGGGTAAGACTTCAGGATCAGGTTAATGTTGATCTTACGGGATATAAGCTCAAGATTAAAAAAGGCGAGTTAAAGCCCGGATTCTATCAGATAGGAATGCTTGCGATTGACAGAACCAGCAGGCTTAAACTCATTAACTGGGTTCCTAACATATTACATGTGAAGAATTGAATGTAAAGAATTGATTGGAAGTTTTTATGTCAGAAAAAGATTTTGATTTTAAATCAGCATATGAAAAAGAGAAATTAAAGAGCGCAGATCTTGCCTCTAGGATTGCGGAACTTGAGGATAAAAACAGCGAGCTTGAATTTAAGCTCTCAAGAATCAAGAACAATCCTATCTGGAAGGCAAGTACGCCTGCCAGAAATGCCATGCACTTTACAATAAGGCAGATCGACAGGGTGAGGAATCAGGGATCGCTCAGAGGAGTTATAGCCAAGATCAAGTACAAGCAGATAGAAAAAAAGGCTATGACTCATTACGGAACAGAGAGTTTTCCTACTCCTGAAGTTAGAAAAGAGCAGGAAGAGACAGTATTTGAGAAAACTCCTTTGATCTCTATACTGGTGCCTCTTTATAACACACCCGAGAAGTTTCTCAGAGATATGATAGAGTCTGTTCTTGTGCAGACTTATTCAAACTGGCAGTTGTGTCTTGCCGACGGTTCCGATGATGAGCATGTTGGGCTTGTTTCTCAGATTGTTAGCGAATATATGAAGGAAGAAAGAGCTTTGGATAAGGAGGGAAATTGCAAGATTTCCTATGCAAAGCTTGAAAAGAACGAGGGTATCTCGGGAAATACCAATCATTGTCTTGAACTTGCCAAGGGCGAGTATGTAGGTCTTTTTGACCACGATGATATTCTTCATCCCGAAGTGCTCTATTGGTATGTTAAAGCTATAAATGAAGAGAATGCCGATTACATCTACTGCGATGAGACGACCTTTAAGGGCGATGACATCAACAAGATGATAACCATGCATTTTAAGCCTGATTATGCTATCGATAACCTCAGGGCAAACAATTATATCTGCCATTTCAGTGTGTTTAAGAGAACTCTTCTTGAGGGAACAGAGCTCTTTAGGACCAAGTTTGACGGAAGCCAGGACCATGATATGATACTCAGACTTACCGATAAGGCTGAGCATATCGTACATATACCGAAGCTTTTATATTATTGGAGATCTCACGCTGGAAGCGTTGCGTCTGATATAAGTGCTAAGCCTTATGCGATAGAGGCTGCAAAGGGGGCGGTGGCAGACCACTTGAGGCGCCACGGCTACGATCACTTTAAAATCACAAGCACAAGAGCGTTTGAGACAATTTTTAAGATAAGCTATGAAGTTGTCGGCACACCTAAGGTAAGTATCGTGATTCCCAACTGCGAGCATGCAGAGGATCTTAGAAGGTGTATTGAATCAATATATGAGAAGTCTGTTTACGATAACTATGAGATCATAGTTGTTGAGAACGGAAGCAAGGGCTCTGAGATAAAGGGCTATTATGATGAACTTAAGTCGGGTTCGCTCAAAGATATTGTAAAAGTTGTAGATTTCTACGAGGATAAGACCAATCTGAATCCCGATGGTTCAAAACCTAAATTTAATTATTCCAAGGTTGTAAACTACGGTGTGAAGGCGTCTGATGGTGAGTACATCATCCTTCTTAACAATGATACCAAGGTTATAACCGTTAACTGGATAGAAGAACTTTTGATGTATGCTCAGAGAGCGGATGTCGGAGCGGTTGGAGGAAAGCTCTATTTCCCCGACAGGAAGATCCAGCACGCAGGTGTTGTTCTTAAGCTCGGAGCACACAGAACAGCCGGACATTCCCATTACGGACAGGCAGGTATGAATCTTGGATATATGGGCAGACTGTGCTATGCTCAGGATGTCAGTGCCGTAACAGGTGCGTGTCTCATGGTTTCACGCAAGAAATACGATGAGGTCGGCGGACTTGACGAGACCTTTGAAGTAAGCTTGAATGATGTTGATTTTTGCCTTAAACTCAGAGAAAAAGGGTATCTTAATGTGTTTACACCTTTTGCTGAGATGTTTCATTATGAATCTCTTTCAAGAGGGCTCGACCTCGAGGGAGAGAATGCGAAGCGCTACGAAGATGAATCGGAGCACTTTAGGACAAAGTGGAAGGAAGTTCTTGATAAGGGAGATCCGTACTATAATCCGAATTTTTCTCTGGACAGAAGTGATTACAGTCTGAATGTTGAGGGGTATTCGAGTTTAAGGAATCAATAAGGCGTGATGAATTATAAATCATGCTATAATAAACCAGTAGTTTTATCCTAAGGAGGGAAAAGAAATGAGTGAAGCATCAAAACAGCTTGAATATTGGCTTAATGATTCATATTTTGATGACGAGACTAAAAAGGAATTGATGGCTATCAGAAACAACGAGGCCGAAGTTGAAGATAGATTCTACAGAGAGCTTGAGTTTGGTACCGGCGGACTTAGAGGCGTTATCGGTGCCGGAACAAACAGAATGAACAAGTATGTTGTAAGAAAAGCTACACAGGGACTTGCAAATTATATCAAGAAAAATGGCGGAGCAGATGCAGCTAAGAGAGGTGTTGCAATCTCTTTTGATTGCAGAAGATTCTCACCTGAGTTTGCAGATGAGACAGCACTTTGCCTTGCAGCAAACGGTATTAAGGCTTATGTGAGCGATATTTTGCGTCCTACTCCCGAGCTTTCTTTTGCACTCAGAGAGTTTGGATGTATTGCAGGTGTAATGGTAACTGCTTCTCACAATCCACCTGAATATAACGGATATAAGGTTTACTGGGAAGATGGCGCGCAGATCACACCTCCTCACGACAACGGAATTATTGCTGAGGTTATGGCGATCAAGGATTATCATGAAGTTAAGACTATGTCCAAAGAGGATGCTATCGCTCAGGGACTTTATGTTTCATTTGGAACAGAGATAGATGACAAGTACATGGTTGAGCTTAAAAAGCAGATCATTCATCAGGATGTTATCGATGAGATGGCAGATAAGTTCAGCATTGTATATACACCTTTCCACGGAACAGGTAACCTTCCCGTGAGAAGAGTTTTGAAAGAGCTTGGATTTAAGAATGTGTACGTGGTTCCCGAGCAGGAAGCTCCCGATCCGGATTTCACAACTTTGGAGTATCCCAATCCTGAGGATCCCAAGGCATTTAAGCTTGCACTTGAGCTTGCAAAAGAAAAGGATGCGGACATAGTTCTTGCAACCGATCCCGATGCAGATCGTCTCGGAATCTATGCAAAAGATTTAAAGACAGGCGAGTATGTTGGATTTACAGGAAATATGTCAGGTATGCTTATCGGAGAATATATCTTAAGAGAGCGCACAAATACAAAGACAATGCCTGCAAACCCTGCATTTGTAACAACAATCGTTACTACCAACATGGCAAAACATGTTGCTGAAAAATACGGACTCTTTTATACTGAGGTTCTCACAGGATTTAAGTATATCGGTGAGCAGATCAAGATCTACGAAGAGAACAACCAGTCTCACAATTATGTATTTGGTCTTGAGGAGTCTTACGGATGTCTTGCGGGAACACATGCGAGAGATAAGGACGCTATCGTTGCTGTTATGTGCCTCTGCGAGCTTGCAGCCTACTATAAGAAGCAAGGCAAGAGCGTATGGGATGCGATGATCGATATGTACGAAGAGTACGGCTATTACAAAGAAGGTCAGTATTCTATCACTATGAAGGGTAAGGAAGGTGCTGAGCAGATCGCTGCTATCATGGATAAGCTCAGAAGTAATCCTCCCAAGACATTCGGAAACTGGAAAGTTGAAGAATTCAGAGATTATAAGGCAGATAAAGTTATAAACATGGAGACAGGTGAAGAGTCCAAGACTGGACTTCCCACTTCTAATGTATTGTACTTTGCACTTAACAATGATTCATGGTGCTGTGCAAGACCTTCGGGTACAGAGCCTAAGATCAAGTTTTACATGGGCGTAAAAGGAAAGAATTTGGAAGATGCTGCAAAGCTTCAGGATGAGCTCACAGCAGCTGTAAAAAATGCAATAAACTAAGAATTAAGTAAGGTAATAGAATTATGGGAATCAAAAATGCGGTCATAAAAACAATAACATATGCTAAGCGCAATGGTGTTGAGGCCGCATTTTTTGCTGCCCTTGAGAAAGCTTCGCTGAGTGCTTCCGAAAATTATGTATATCATCATCTCTCCGAAGATGTATTAAAGGAGCAGAATCTTGAGTACAGGCGCTTTGCAGAAGAAGGGGAGACGGTGAATTTTAGTATTGTTGTTCCCATGTACAATACTCCTTCAGAATATCTTAAGGAGATGATAGAGTCTGTTATAGCTCAGAGTTATGCTAATTGGGAGCTTGTGCTTGCAGATGCTTCTCCGGAAGCTTCTTCTGTTGCGGAAGAATATGTCAAAAAGGACCCGAGGATCAGGTATTATCGTCTTGAAGAAAATAAAGGAATATCTGAGAACACAAACAGGGCTGTCGGATTTGCAAAAGGCGATTATATAGGCCTTTTGGATCACGATGATCTGCTCACTCCCGATGCTCTTTATGAGGTCTTCAGAGTGATTAAAAAGAGCATGAAGCAAAATCATCTGTCAGGATATAAGAACTGTCCAATAAGACTTATATATTCAGATGAGGATAAATTTGAAGATAACAATGGTGAGAGGCGCTTTTACGAGCATCACGCAAAGCCCTCTTTTAATATGGACTATCTCTTTTCGAATAATTATATCTGCCATTTTACGGTTGTTAGAAGGGATATAATAAAGAGATTAAAACTGAGATCAAAGTTTGACGGTGCGCAGGATTTTGATTTGTTTTTAAGAATCTGTTGCGAAGCAGCTCTTTCCATGGATATGGCTTCGGGGCAGATGGCGCATATAGATAAGGTTCTCTACCACTGGAGATGTCACAGCGGATCGACTGCGGCAAATCCTGCAAGTAAGACATATGCTTACGAGGCAGGGTTACATGCTATTGAGTCGGCGCTTATTGACGCAAAGATAGAAGCGGAGGTTTCCAATCTTCCACATCTTGGTTTCTACAGGGTAGATTACAAGCCTGATATCCTGACTTGCAGAAAGGACATAGGATGTGTGGGTGGAAAGCTCGTAGATGATAAAAAGAAGATCGCGGGCGGAATATATCAAAAGGACAAAACAGCTCTTTATAAAGGGCTTTCAATCGGATACAGTGGAGGATTGCAGCATAGAGCTGTGGTTCAGCAGGATTGCTATGCCGTTGATATAAGGTGCATGGCGTTAAGGCCTGAATTTATCAGTGCCTACGAAGAAATTACGGGGCAGAAATACAAGGATACATTTAATGATAAAGGCGCAGATGACAGATTTGCAGGGCTCTCTGAGGAAAAAATCATTGAGCTCAGCTTCTTGGTGTGCGATGAAATTAGAAAGCGCGGGCTTCGAATCATGTGGGATCCGCAGGTTGTTAAGAGGATATGATCGCTATGGAAACAGTTACGGTGGTAATACCCAATTACAATGGAAAAAAATATCTTGATGACTGCCTTAGGAGCCTGAAAAAGCAGACGTATACTGAGTTCCGTGTTATTATTGTTGATAACGGTTCTACGGATGGCAGCGCAGAGTATATCAGAGAGAAATACAAAGATGTTGATGTGATCTCACTTGGAGAAAACACCGGATTTGCAAACGCTGTGAATGTTGGGATAAAGGCAGCAGATTCAGAGTATGTTTTTTTGCTGAATGATGATACTGTTTGCGATGAGAAGGTGCTGGAGTCTTTGGTTAAGACTATGAACAGGGGTAAAAAACTCTTCAGTGTTCAGGCAAAGCTTCTTCAGCTCAGAAATCCTGAGCTTATCGATGATAGCGGTGACTATTATTGCGCTCTCGGATGGGCATTTTCACCCGGAAGAGATAAAAAAAGCAGCTTTCTTACAAAGCAGACAGCTGTGACATCAGCATGTGCAGGTGCTGCAATGTACAGACGAAAACTGTTTGAAGAGATTGGATATTTTGATGAGCAGCATTTTTGCTATCTTGAGGATGTTGATATAGGTTATAGAGCAAGGGTAAAAGGCTATATAAATGCCTGTGATCCAAATGCACTGGTTTATCATGCGGGAAGCGGAACTTCGGGTTCGAGGTACAACTCTTTTAAGGTTGAACTTACCGCAGGGAATAACTTATACTTTATCTATAAAAATATGCCGGCTTTGCAGATAATCATTAATCTGCCGTTTATTATCGCCGGGATTATTATTAAGCATGTCTTCTATGTACGTAAAGGACTTGGAAAAAGTCATGTTAGGGGAATCATGGCAGGTTTTTCCAAGATTATGAAAAATACTGACAGAAGACAGAAGTTTGGGAAGAAGGAGTATATCGCTTGCGCCGGTCTACAGCTTGAGCTGTGGATAAATATCGCAAGGAGATTTGGGGCAACAAGTGTATGATTAAGGACAATCAGGTACATTTAAATAGAGCACATGTGATTGTGGACGGGCTGATTATAGCCGGTTCATATATTGCGTCATATCCTATACTTATGTATTTAAAAGCGGATGATAAAGTGGGATATATTAGATTTCAGACATATCTTATGGCACTTTATTATGTGCTTCCCGCATATCTGTTACTTTATTATATGATGCAGTTGTATACTTCAAGACGTGCGCTTAAACTGTGGGATGAGTTTGTTGATATTTTTGAGGCAAATATTCTGGGCGCACTGGGATTGTCGGTTGTTTTGTTCGTTTTCAAGCAGTATGACTTCCCGAGATGGACAGTATTTATTTTCTTCCTCTTGAATACTTTTATCACAACATTTGCACATGGACTCTTACGGAAATTTTTACAATTTATTAGAAAAAAAGGATACAATATAAAGCATATTTTGCTGGTTGGATATTCAAGAGCAGCAGAAGGATATATAAGCAGAATCCTTGACAATCCTCAGTGGGGATATGTTATTGCCGGAGTTTTGGATGATTTTGTTCCTATAGGAACAAGTTATCACGGAATAGAAGTTATCGGTAACACAGATAAACTTGCAAGTTATCTGGAAAACAGTCAGTTTGATGAGATTACTATCACACTTCCTCTGAACGATTATGACAGACTGGAGGAATTTGTGGCACAGTGTGAAAAGTCGGGTGTTCACACAAAGTTCATTCCTGACTATTCATCTCTTTTCCCGAGCAATCCGTTTACAGAGGATGTTCAGGGAATGCCTGTTATCAATATCAGATATGTACCTCTTACAAATTCATTTAACAGATTTGCAAAAAGATTAGTTGATATAATAGGTTCTTTGTTAGGAATCATTATATTATCTCCGCTTATGTTTGGTATTGCTTTCCTTATAAAGAGCACGGACAACGGACCTATACTCTTTAAGCAGGAGAGAGTGGGACTTAACGGAAAAACTTTTAATATGTACAAATTCAGAAGTATGAGGGTTCAAGCAGAATCTGAAGAAAAGAAGGGCTGGACTACAAAGGACGATCCCAGAGTTACCTCGATCGGTAGAATTATAAGAAAGACAAGTCTCGATGAACTTCCTCAGCTTTTTAACATATTGCTGGGACAGATGAGTATTGTCGGACCAAGACCGGAAAGACCGCAGTTTGTTGAGAAGTTCAAAGAAGAAATCCCAAGATATATGGTAAAACATCAGGTAAGACCCGGACTTACAGGCTGGGCGCAGATAAATGGATACAGAGGGGATACTTCTATAAGAAAAAGAATTGAATATGATCTTTATTATATCGAAAACTGGTCGATGATGTTTGACTTCAGAATAATAATCGGAACCATAAGATACGGAATTGTCAATAAAAATGCGTATTGAGGGTATGGGGTTGTATATTTTTTAATTTTGTGGCAAAATGTATTGGGTAAACGCTAACTTTTTTACGCAAATGTTAAAAAGTGTTAAATGTAGTAGAAGATTTAATAATGACCAACTAGTTGGGACAACATGGAGAAGTGGAGAGGTAATATGGCTAATCGTGATGATGAATATTATGACAGAGGCGGTCGCAGACCTTCTCAGAGAGATGATAGATACAGAGATGATATGAGATCCTCAGGAAGAGGTAGAGACTCTAGATCTAGAAGAGATTATGATGATTATGATGAGCGTCCCAGAAGAGGCTCAAGATATGACGATCCTAGAAGAGGTGGCCAGCCGTCAAGATCAGGTTCATCTTCAAGGAACGGTAAGAAAAATAATAAGGCAATGATTCTCCTCGTGAGTGAGATAGCAGTAGCAATGTTACTTTTGGTTGCAGCATATCACATCTTCTTTAAGATGGGTGCTACAAAAGTTGGAAGAGTAGATCTTGATGAGCAGGCTATCAACGAGAGTATCAGTGATGCAGCATCAGATAACGAGCACATGAAGGAATATACCAATATTGCTCTTTTTGGTGTTGACTCTACTAAGGGACAGCTTGATAAGAAGACAAGATCAGACTCAATTATTATTTGTTCTATCAACAATAAGAGCGGTGAGATCAAGCTTTGTTCTGTATATCGTGATACATGGCTTAATCTTAGTGATGATACATATAATAAGTGTAACGCTGCATATTCATACGGCGGTCCCGATCAGGCAATCGCTATGCTCAATATGAACCTTGATATGGATATTAAGGACTGTTATACTATCGGATTCCGTGGACTTAAAGATGTTGTAGACGCATTGGGCGGTGTAGAGATTGATGTTCCTGAGAACGTAGTTAAGCATCTTAATAACTATCAGATAACTATGGCAAAAGATCTGAAGCTTAAGGACAGTGAGTGGAGTCAGCTTAGTGGATCAGGTCTGCAGAGACTTAACGGACTTCAGGCTGTAGCTTATTGTCGTGTAAGATATACACAAGGCGGTGACTTTGACCGTGCAGCAAGACAGAGAGAAGTAATCCAGGCTTGTCTTAAGGAAGCTAAGACTAAGAAGGTTTCTGAACTTGAGGATGTTGCCAATAGTATTTTGAAGGAATCTTATACAACACTTAAGTCTGATGATATTTTGAAGCTCCTTAAGAATGTTCCTAAGTATGAGATCGTGGATCAGGGTGGATTCCCTACAGATGAGAATGACATGAGAGCAACAGGTAGAGTAGGAAAGCAGTCTATAGTAGCACCTGTGGATCTTGAGAGCAATGTTAAGTGGCTCCATGGTTTCCTCTTTAATGATACTGAGTATACTGTTTCTGAGGAAGTTAAGAAGTACAGTCAGAAGATCAGTTCTGATACCGGACTGAGCAGATAATCTATCTTCCGGTTGGTAAGTAATATAGTAAGAAGATTAGCGCAGTTACAGGAAAGTAAGGCGATTTTTAGCAGAATATAAATAGAAGGGCCGGGTTCTGTATGAGCTCTGCCCTTTTGTATTTACCATATTTTTTATATAATTGAGGTAGAGATGTATAAAGTTGATGTGATAATACCAACGTACAAGCCGGACATATCTCTTTTTGTCCTTATAGATGATCTTGAGAAGCAGTCTGTAAGACCTGAACACATTATCATCATGAATACGGAGAAAAAGTATTGGGACGAGCTTATTGATAAGACAGGTGAAAATCCGGCGGACAAATACGACAATATTATCATTGAACATGTCAGCAAAAAAGAATTTGATCACGGAGAGACCAGAAACCGTGGCGTGAAACTTTCTACTGCAGATTATTTCCTGATGATGACACAGGATGCATTTCCCAGAGATAAGGTACTTATAGCGTCTCTTGCAAAAGTGCTTGAAGAGGATGTTGCAGCTGCATATGCAAGGCAGTATCCAAAGCCTGACTGTAATCTTGCGGAGAGATATTCAAGGAAATTCAATTATCCGAATGAGTTTATCAAAAAGACTCAGGCTGATGTAAACAGATTGGGAATAAAGACATATTTTTGTTCAAATGTATGTGCCATGTACAGGCGCGATATATATGATAAGATAGGTGGATTCACGCATAAGACGATCTTCAATGAAGATATGGTATATGCGGGAAATGCGTGCCAGAAGGGATATGCTATATGTTATGTTCCTGAGGCGGGCGTGGTTCATTCACATAACTACACCTGCTTGCAGCAATTCCACAGAAATTTTGACCTTGGAGTATCACAGACAGATCACCCTGAGATATTCGGCAATATAAGTTCCGAGTCAGAGGGAAAGAAGATGGTCGGACAGACCGTCAAACATTTCAGACATATAGGAAAGGGTTACCTTATCCCGCACTATATTATTATGTGCGGCTTCAGATGGCTGGGTTACAAGCTGGGCAGAAATTATAAGAAACTACCACAGAGTTTGGTGACAGCTTTTTCGATGAACAAGGAATATTGGGTGTAGATAATGGAATTAGATCTTTCAGGAAGCAATATCAAAATATCTGATGACATGCATACATGGGAGGAAGTTAATCTTCTTTACAATGCAGCGCTGAAACAGATACAGACCAAGATTGAGATCCTCAACGAGGAGTTTCAGGAGGTTCATAGATACAATCCTATCGAGCATGTTAAAGCGAGGGTTAAAGGACCGGAGAGTATCGTAAAAAAGCTTAAAAGAAACGGATATGAGTCTACCATTGAGAATATGGTGCGCTATGTAAATGATATTGCCGGAATCCGTATAATATGCTCTTTTACATCTGATATATACAGAATAGCCGAGATGATCAGCAGCCAGAAAGATATTCAGGTGCTGACTATCAAAGATTACATTATGAATCCCAAGGATAGTGGATACAGAAGCTATCACATGATAGTATCGCTTCCCGTTTATCTTTCCGACAGGATAGTAAACGTAAAGGTTGAGATTCAGATAAGAACTGTTGCAATGGATTTTTGGGCTTCACTTGAGCACAAGATTCAATATAAATTTGAAGGAAAGGCTCCGGTACATATCAATACCGAGCTCTATGAGTGCGCTAAGATGGTAGCTGATCTTGATGCAAGGATGCTGTCTCTTAACGATGAGATTCAGGCAATAGAGAAAACGGAGGCAAATTGACAGTTTGTGACGGGCATTTGGGGGTAAATGCTGAAAAAGCCTTATTAATGAGGAGTGGCCAGACACATCGCTGCGCCCGGCCTATTATGAAAAAATCTATCTAAATTTCAAATTAAGTTCGTCGTTGTTTTTGCTCTGAAAATACTATACAAGCTAAATATGAATAAAATATGAACGGCCAATGAACAAATAGTAAAAGTACACAATAATAAACTTTTTGATAATACAATCTTGTCTAATTTGCATAATGGATGATAAGCTATAGTGTATGCAGATTAGGGGAGTAATGCATATATGAGGAGGGAACGCTATGGAAAACTTTATGGATAAACTTGCCGAGAAGTTTAGCCCACAGGATATAATAAAGGCTAACTCCCAAGCGGAAGTAGCTGAAGCCCAGAGAATCAAGAAGGAAGCTGAGCATTACAGAAAAGAAATTGAAGAATTGCGCAGACATGCTGCGAGTTACAGCCAGCAGCTGGAACAGCTTGAGGAATTGATGGAAACATCAAGGGATTATTCAGAAGAGTTTGATAAGATCATCAATAAGATGGATGAGAGCGATACCAAAACTCATGATGTAGGTGTACAGATATATAGAAATGTTCAGGCAATTGTTGATAAGAACCGTGAGAAGGTCGAGGAAGAGATAAACGAGGTCAACAAGAAGATGGAAACGGTGCTCGATATTGTCGAATATAAGAACAATGCAGTTGGTCCTTTACTTATTATAATTTTGTTGATCGTTTTAGCAGATCTTATATTTAATGTTCTAAGGATAGTCGGAGTTATTTAATCAGCTTACATAGAAAGACTTTTACGCGATGAATTTAAAAGATACGGTTTTTAAAAAGAAGATTAAAATATGGTTTTTGCAATCTGCGATGGTCATCATATTTTTGTGGATAATGTTCATGCCGAACATGATCAATTACGAGAAAGATGCAAATAACTACTTTACGATAAAACTTAACGGCAATGTAGTTGGTAGCGTGGGTTCTCGAAATGACGCTTATGAAGCATATAGATATGCTAGAAGAGCAATCGCAAAGGGAAGCGATGAACTTACTCTTACAGCGTCAGATCTTACGATTGAAGGCGAGAACAGGATGTGGGGTGTAGTTGATACCCCTGAAAGAATAGCGGCAAGAATGGCGCAGGTGCTTAGCCAGAATAAGATAGAGTCGATTCAGAAAACCTATTCAATAAAGATCAATAAATTCTCATTGAATCTGGCAAGTATCGATGAAGTAAGGAATCTTTTGGAAAGAGTTATTTCAATTTATGACGATCAGGATCAGTTTGATGTAGACCTCGTGCTTGATCCTTCGAGAGAAGTAAATGTACTTGTACCTAAGGTTCAGAGTAAAGAGCAGGTTCAGGAAGAAGAGAATAGCCTTAGGTCACTTCTTTCAATAGGAGGAGTAGATCAGATGTTCAGAGAATCTGCTGATTCTGCGGACGTGGAAGGAAAATATAAGGAATTCAGTGACTTCAAAAATGGACTGGTAGAGATTGATTTTAATGATAAGATTGAGATTGTGGAGAGTTATCTTCCTGCTGATAAATTAGCAAATCCTGATACGGCTTTTACCGATCTTACAGGAGATAAGGAAAAAGAAGAGGTATATGAAGTTCAGACTGGTGATACTTTATCCAGTATAGCTACTCATCATAATCTTACTGTTCAACAACTTATCGAAATGAACCCTGGAAAACTTCAGGATGAATTGTCATTGATAAGAGAACATGACAACTTGACTGTTACAGTTCCAAGCCATGAGCTTTCAGTCAGATATGTCAGACAAGAAGAGAAAGATAATGAACCTTACGAGGATACAGTAAAGAAGGTCAATAATGTTTCGTGGTTTACGACTGAACAAAAGGTTATTCAGGAGGCGGTTCCCGGACTTCGCCATTGTGTTCTCAAAACGTCTTATGTAGATAATCGAGTAGTTGGTACACCTGAAGCTCTAAAGACAGAGATACGAACGGCTGCTGTTCCGAAGGTTATAGAAATAGGAACAATTACTCCTCCTTCATATATCAAACCGATATCAGGAGGACGATTGTCTTCAGGATTTGGTAAGAGAGCAAGACCTACAAAGGGGGCCAGCACTTACCATAAGGGTGTTGACTGGGCAACGCCTGTAGGAACTACTGTTTTAGCATCTTCAGCCGGAACGGTAACAAGAGCCGGTTGGGGAAGTGGATACGGATATTGCGTATACATCAAGCATAATGACGGAAGAGAAACGAGATACGGACATCTTTCTAAGATTACTTGCAAGGTTGGACAGAAGGTTGAACAGGGAGAAAAGATCGCACTTTCAGGAAATACCGGTGTTTCATCGGGTCCTCACGTGCATTTCGAGATCCGTGTTAACGATAAACCTGTCAATCCGTTGGAGTATCTTAACTAATATAAATCTTAATAAAGAATTAGCAAAATGCGCATAAAACCTGCGCGTTTTGTGAAAAAAGTGCGATACCTTGGGGGCTCTGCTTATTTTGACACAGTGTTGGTATTGTGCTATTAATATAAAATGTCGAGGGTAATTAGGTTGTTACTGCATTTGCGGTAAGTTTACCCAAGAGGGAAAGGCTGTATATGGAAAAGTATATTATTAAAGGCGGTAATCCGCTTGTAGGTGAGGTGGAGATAGGAGGCGCAAAAAACGCTGCTCTTGCGATTTTGGCGGCTTCAACTATGACGGATGAGGTTGTTCATATAGAAAACATGCCTGATGAGTCGGACACTAATGTAATGCTTCAGGCTATTGAGAGCGTCGGAGCTATTGTTAAGAGAACAGGTAGACATTCAGTTAAGATATGTGCTTCACAGATCCGTGATTATGTTATAGAGAACGATTATATCAAAAAAATACGAGCATCATATTATCTTTTGGGAGCGCTTCTTGGTAAATACAAGCAAGCGGGAGTTGCTCTTCCCGGAGGCTGTAATATTGGTCTTCGTCCTATTGATCAGCATATAAAAGGTTTTAATGCTCTTGGAGCATCCGTAAATATTGAACATGGTATTATCGCAGCACATGCAGATAAACTTGTGGGAAATCATATTTATCTGGATGTTGTCAGTGTAGGTGCTACCATTAACATTATGATGGCGGCTGTTATGGCAGAGGGGCAGACTGTTGTAGAGAATGCAGCTAAAGAGCCTCATGTAGTTGATTTTGCTAACTTCCTTAACAGCATGGGCGCCAATATAAAAGGTGCCGGTACCGATGTTATCAGAATTCAGGGTGTAGAGAAGCTTCATGGTACAGAATATGCCATTATTCCGGATCAGATCGAAGCGGGAACATTTATGCTTGCTGCTGCGGCAACAAGAGGTGATATCACAGTTAAAAATGTTATCCCCAAGCATCTTGAATCAATAAGTGCAAAACTTATTGAGATGGGCTGTCAGATTCATGAATCTGATGATGCAGTAAGAGTGGTTACAACAAAGAGACTTCAGAATACACATGTTAAGACTCTTCCTTATCCAGGATTTCCTACGGATATGCAACCTCAGATGACAGTTGCACTTGGACTTGCAAGTGGAATCAGTGTTGTTACGGAGAGCATTTTTGAGAACAGATTTAAGTACGTTGATGAACTTACCAGAATGGGAGCAAGCATCAAGGTTGAAGGCAGCTCAGCGATAGTTGAGGGTGTCAATAAGTATACGGGAGCAACAGTATCAGCTCCTGATCTAAGAGCAGGTGCAGCGCTTGTTATTGCAGCACTTACTGCGGACGGTATCTCTATAGTGGAAGATATCAAGTATATCGAACGTGGATACGAAGACTTTGATCAAAAGCTTCGTGACCTTGGAGCTCACATCGAGAAGGTCGAGAGTGAGAGAGAAATGCAGAAATTCAGACTTAAGAATGCATAAAGAATAGAATCTTTTTTGATAATAAATAAGACGGTCAATCAGTTGATTGACCGTCTTTCTTTTGAGTATTTAAATAATCTCTTTGATATATACGTCAGGACATTTTGTCAGATCGATATAGTCGTTACCAACTTTTACAGTGGGACGTGAGAGATGCATCTTGTTGATAAAGATAATCTCGCCAACTTCGCCGGTACTCAGGCGAACCGTGTTAAGAAGGTATGTGTTAACTATGTTCTGCAAGAATGCGATTATCATCTCAGGATCGTATTTCTGGTAGCCCTCTTCCTCGAACATTGATATCGCGATAAACGGACAAAGAGGTCCGCGGTAGTAGCGTGCACTTGTCATTGCATCATAAACGTCTGCGATAGCAACGAGCTTGGCGAATTTATCAATCTGAGGACCACGGATCTTAAGAGGATATCCCGATCCATCACATCTTTCGTGGTGCATAAGTGTTGCATTCTTGATATGCTGACTGATGTTAAGATTCTTTATGATCTCATATCCGCGCTGCGGATGCGTCTGCATAAGTGTGTATTCATCTTCTGTAAGCTTATCGGGCTTTCTAATGATCTCATCGGGAATAAGGAGCTTTCCGATATCATGGAAAAGTCCGGACTGTGTAGCAATCTCAATTTCCGACTCATCCCATTTAAGCCACTGAGCAAGGATGTTTGATATAAGAGCAACGTTGATACTATGTGTAAATGTAGCATCATCGTATGATCTCAGATTATGAAGCATATCGAAGATATTGGCAGATGATCTTCCCTTCTCAAGAAGACCGTAGATGGGAGCCATCATGTCATCGAAAACAAGATCTCTGTTGTTGTCGATGATATCTTTTATGGTATGCTCGAATTTCTCGGCACACTCTTCAAAACTGTGCTTAAATTCTTTAAACTCAGGTGATTGTTTGATACGCTCAGAATAAGTGAGCCCTTCATCGTTGGTTATATCGACAAACTCATTTTCGAGTTCGACGAGCTCATCTTCGATAAGAACATCGATAATTGAATAGAAAGCCAACCTGGCAATGTCTTTGTCCTCAAGGACAGTACCTTTGTCAAGAAGCTTTAAACTTGAATTGTAAGTGTGTACATCATTTGCAAGCACCATACCAGGTATGAGCTTACGTGTAAGAATTCTTTTCATTATCCCCTCATTAAAAACAAAATACATCAAAATAATGATAATTTATTATAGGTACGCAAGTGTTTTTTTGTCAAACATTCTTGACAAGAAAGACCATTGAGAATACCATAATTTTGAATTTTTTACAAATTTTTTATACAAAATACGTTATTTTATCGGATAAATTGGGAAGGGACGGAACGAATGAACGAGAAACAGGGCATTTTTGAGACTATCGCACAGAGCTGGCAGTATTTTGCTGCGCTTATAATTATAGTTGCGATTGCATTTGCAGTTACAATTGCGGTTGAAAAGGTTGCAGTAAAAAAAGAGGGAAAACAGGATGAGCGATTATTGAGCGTCAGGAAGATGGCGATTGTCGGTGTATTTTCCGCTGTGTCATTTGTGCTTATGCTTTTGGAATTTCCACTTCCTTTTGCACCTTCATTTTACAAATTCGACTTTAGTGACATGCCGGCACTTGTCGGAGGATTTGCGGCAGGTCCGTTTGCAGGTGTTATGATCGAGTTTATCAAGATTCTGCTTAAGCTTGTTATCAAGGGCACAAGTTCAGGATTTATCGGAGAGATAGCTAACTTCGTTGTTGGAGCTTCATTTGTGGTTCCCGCGACAATTATCTACAGACTTCGCAAGACAAGAAAAACTGCGCTTATAAGCTGTATTGTCGGAACAATCTGTATCACTCTTGCGGGATCGTTCCTTAATGCGTTTTTTCTTTTACCTGCATACGCAGTTATCTATGGATGTGATATAAGCATGCTTGTAGAGATGGGCACACAGATAAATCCTGCGATCACAAGTGTGACGACATTCTGTTTACTGGCAGTAGCACCGTTTAATCTCATAAAGGGAATCGTGGACAGTGTTATAACATTCGCGCTTTATAAGCACATAAGCCCGATACTTAAGGGCAATAGCCAGAATCGTAATAAATGATATATGTGACCTAAAATGCTTGGATGCATGGCGAAAGCTGTGGCATTCAGGCATTTTTTTGGCATAATAGATAGAAACAGTTGGGGACACTGATTTTATATGGGTTACAAGCTTTAAGGCGAGGAGAATAGGTATGATCAGGATAGCAGTTTGTGATGATTCTAAATTTATGTGTACTGAGATCAAGAATAAGGTGCTTGATTATTCTGTGAAAAAAGATTTTGAGTATTCTTTAGACACATACGATGCCGGGGAGAAGCTTGTTGAGTCGGGCGAAAGGTACGACCTGATCTTTATGGATTACGAATTTGAAGACAACGGAGCTAACGGGCTTGATATAGCAAGGAAGATTCGCGAAACAGATAAGAATTCGACCATTGTATTTATAAGCAGTTATCCGTCTATTGTTTTTGATACTTTTGAAGTGGGTACATTCAGGTTTTTAACAAAGCCTGTTGATGATAATAAATTCTATGAAGTTCTCGATGCTTTCATGCAGACGTTGGAAGAGGACAACGTTTTGAAGATTCGTCTGGACGGCGAAAATCATTTTTTTAAAGAAAGCATAATATCTTATGTTGAAGGTATGGGTAAAAACTGTATCTTACATTTCTGTGACGGTCGAAAAGAGATGGAGTGTCATGAGACTCTCGGTTCTATCGAAGGACGTCTTTCTCCAAAAAAATTCTATAGATGTTATAAATCATTTCTGATCAATCTCGCACAGGTTGATTCTTATAATCATGATGAAGTCACAATGAGCACGGGAGATAAGCTACTTATAAGCAGACTGAAGTATAAGGAGTTTAACAATATATATGCGGATTATCTTGTGAGAGCGGGAGTATGAGGTATGGATAATATTATGGATTGCTTCTGGGTTATTATGGCGATATATACAGTCAGAGGATTTGCTGTGTTTGCGAATTTTTGGATTGTATTTGATAAATTCTATGATTTTCCAAAGCGTGAGTGGAAGTGGCACAATTGGATATGGGTTATCTTTTACGTTATAAGCTCGTTTTCGTTTAGATTTGTGATGAACTACGGAACGCGTATTGTAATTGCAGTGCTTGGCGGCATTTTCTTTGTCAGGATAGTTCCTTTTTTATGGGACAGATATGGCTGGAAACCAAGGTTTTTGGCTATAGTATTGTTTTATGAAGGTATTGTGGATTGTATTTCTCAAACTATCCGTTTATGTTTTGTGAGAAAGATGAACTTAAGTGGATATTTGAATATAGAAAATGATATATCTTCGGCTATTGCCGAAATGTTGGTTTTAAGCTTTTTGTTGCTTTTGATATTGTTGAAAAAAATTAATTTGATAAGAATATGTTTTACAGCGCTTACACTTGTTGAATATATTGTGTTGTTTTTATTGTGTGCATTTTTCAATGCGTTGCAAATTGAAGTATTTAATGAATCTAATGATACAGAGTTTATGAAAAAAATATGTATGTATATCTTTATGCTTCTCATGATTCTTGTAATGCATACAATAATGGTTCGCAATCAAAACAATTCAATGAATAATATGATAGGTAATCTGAATAAGCCCATGAAGCAGATTACAGATTCATATATTGAAATGAATGAGAAAAATACGGAACTTAGAAGATTTAGGCATGATACTAAAAATCTGCTGTTAGCGCTTTCTCTGCTTATTTCAGATAAAAAATATGAGCAGGCATCGGAATATATAGATAAGATGCAGGGTAGCTTGGAGACAATTAAAGAAAAAGCTTTTGATACCGGAAATTTTATAGCAGATGCACTGCTTGAATCAAAATATAAAGCGGCGATACAGGATAATATTGCGATGACGGTTGAAGGAAATATTCCTGCAGACAGGATTGAGGATGTAAATCTGGTTATTCTGATATCGAATCTTGTAGACAACGCCATAGAAGCTGCTAAGCAGGTAGAAGGCGAAAGAAAGGTTGAGATACAGTCAATACTTAAGAAAAATATATGGGTCTTTTCTGTTAAAAATCCGTGTGTGAAAGATGTAGTGATCAGAGAGAACAGAATCGAGACAACCAAAGAAGGGAAAGAATCGCACGGCTTTGGACTCTCCAATATTGAGCGCGTAGCTAAAAAATACGGCGGTAGTTTAAAACTCAGTTGTGAGAATCGTGTGTTTACAGCAAGAGCGACGCTGATGTTTATGGCGTGATAAAGAATACATATTGTGTTACAAAAAAACGGAACCAACTGTACAAAAGTGCATTTGGTTCCTTTTTTTGTATAGTTGGTTCTAAAAAGCAAATTGGAAGCAGATAGGCTGATAAGATGATACGTGTTAAGAAATAACTAAAAAATTGCATCGAATAAGGAGGAGCAAAACATGTTCGAACAGAAAAAAATTTTAATTGTAATGATTATTGCAGGGTTAGTGATTCTTGCAACATTACTTTGGAGGGCTATTTACTCTATCAAGCATAAGGGGGATGAAAAGGCTCTTGAAGCTTTGACAAAAGCACAGGCAGCATCATCATGGACTGTGTGGTTCCTGCTTATTATCTGGGACGGTAGTATCATTTCCTTTAAAGAAGGTACAACATTTACGGTGAATAATATAGGGTCATTTATATTGATCTTGCTTGGAGTGCAATGTTTGTTTGAGTTGTATGCAGGATACTATTATACTCCTGTCTTTGACAGTTTAAAAGCAAGTAATAGCGTCCAAAGCCTTGATACGTGCGGCTTTGGACGCTATCTTAATATTGCGTGAAATATAGTAATATTTACCTTTGTTTGCTCTGTTTGGTTATAGTTCGCATAT
>JAFZQT010000048.1 GCA_017620235.1 Butyrivibrio sp.
ACCGCCGAAAGCATAATAAAGCAACATACGATCAAAGTAGGGAATCTCGGTACGAGGTGCGTCTCCCAATACTCTTTCAGGATCGGAATGAAAAAGATCATAGATATTATCGCAAGTATAGTCGCAATGATAAGAAAGAACCCAAAAGGCTTGTAGTTTCTGTAAAGCTTTGCGATTGTCTTAAGAACCTTCATACCGTCTTCATAAGTATTGAGCTTACTCTCAGATCCTTCAGGTCTGTCTCTGTACTCGATCACGACATTATCAATCTGCATATTGTTATATACGGCATGAATCGTCATCTCTGTTTCTATCTCAAATCCCTTTGAAAGTACAGGGAATGTCTTAACGAACTCATAGCTGAAAGCCCTGAATCCCGTCATGATATCTCTTATATTGCATCCGAATAATCTGTTGATACTTCCTCTTACAAGGTTGTTTCCGAAATTGTGGAAAGGTCTTTTATTCTCCTGATAGTATGTCGATGAAAGTCTGTCACCTACTACCATGTCTGAATTGTGATTAAGAACAAGGTCGACCATCTCCGGTGCGGAATCCATAGGATATGTATCATCGCCGTCAACCATAACATATACAAGGGCATCAATCTCACGGAACATACGTCTTATAACATTACCTTTGCCCTGCATATACTCATTGCGGACAACCGCACCCTCAGCCGCTGCTATTTCCGCAGTGCGGTCTTTGGAATTGTTGTTATATACATAAATAACAGCTTCGGGAAGAGCAGCCTTGGCATCTCTTATAACCTTCGCTATTGTCTTTTCTTCATTGTAACAGGGTATCAATACTGCAATTTTATCCATAAAAATCCTCTTCAAGCAATAAATTAGTATGTCTTTCCTTTAGCATAGGAACTCGCCTGACTGCTAAACACTTTCTTTTTTCCATTAATCCAGGCGTTTGTCTGAGCCTTAACCGTTATTCTCACATCATAATCGCCCTGAGCGGAATATGTATAATTAGGAGCGTTTGTATAAGTAACTTCCTTTATCTCATATTCGGATTTATCACTCTTTTTATGTTCAACCACTACTTCATAGTGATCTGCTTCTTTAACCGCTTCCCATGCAAAATAAACTTCTGTACCACCTGCACTTGTGCGCTTAACTCCGTCCTTTACAACGGGAGTAGCAAGAGAATCTTCGTAGGTATTGCCCTCAACATATTCGCTCCACTCACTGCAAAGACCGTCCTGAACATTTCCGTTGTATGCTCTGACCTTGATCCTGACATCGTAGTTTAAACCGGCTCCGTACGAATAGTTCGGCATATTGGTATACATCTCTTCAAGCTTGGTATAATTCGAGCTTCCGCGAGGCTTTCCTTCACAGATAATCTCATATCTGTCTCCGCCTTCAGCAGGCTCCCACTCAAAATAAGCTTCTACACCTCTGTCGGTTATCTTCGTAACCCCGTCCTTCACCTCCGGAACTTCGGGAATTCCGTTCTTGGAACCTTTCTTAGCCTTAGATTTATCTTTGGACTTATCATCTGAAGCTTTTTTATCTTTATCATTCTCTTTATCTTTTTTCGCATCTGCCGACTTATCTGTAGCAGACTTTTTATCGGAAGCACTATCACTTGATGCTGCCGTAGATGCTACTGTTGACGCTTCATCAGCTGCATCTAATGATATTCCATATGCCGCCGAATTAACCGATTTTTCCGAAGATGCCTCAATCGCCGCATCAGAAGTACCTTCGGTACCTGCAGAGGAATCCTCACTATATGAAGTGCATCCGGTCACCATTCCGGCCGCCATGCACAATGCTGCAACAATTACTGATTTTTTGGACATTATATAAATCTCCTTGCCGAAAAAAAGAGCTCGCTGAACATTCAAAATTATTATGTAGTTCATCGAAAAAAATTAAGAACCGCAACATTTGAATTATATCACAAATCCCGTTATTATTCAGCCATCCGTTGTTTCGAAGGTATTCTCACTCTAATTCGTATACGTAAATTTTATAAGGTGAATCATATCCGCTAAACTCATTAAGAAGCAAAAGTCCCATCTCCGACGCATTTGATATATCGATCCGCGAAAAGACATATTTGCCTCCCATATCCTTAAGCTCTTTTGCATCAATATAAATATTGTTATCGGTTACGCCGTACATACTCTTTGAAGCCATAACTATAGTCGCATCAGTAGCGGAGTACAGATAACAGCGTGCTCCCCACTCGTCAAAATACGCTTTGGAACTTTCATTAAGGTCAAGTGCCGGCGCGATAACTTTCCTGAACTTTTCTTTATAGCTCTGCGGATAAAATCCAAGATACCCATCAAGCGTAGAGATACCGTTGTATTCAAGGATTGCCGGATGCATACCGTATGCAACGCTCCAATCATCTTCGCTGTAACCAATCTCACTTTTTATATTATCAAACAACTCTTTTGAATAGAATTCTCCAAAGTTAAGATCATCAGCCACATTTCCGAAAACCTCGCTTTTTACCACATGATAGAACGTATTGTAAAGATCGTTGTACCTTGTAGGCCTTGTAAGAACTATAATGACAGCCACAGCTATAATCGCATAAGACAGGATTCCCTTAAGGATCCCCGCCTTATACATCCTGTATGAAATAATAAAGAGCATCGCACACCATACAAACGGGCTGAAAAAGACCGTCCTGTTAAACTGAAATCCCTTAAGCGGCGGAACCAGCGTGACAAAAAACTCCTCGACCTCTTTGATAAAATACAAGCCGTACACACCTGCATTAAAAGCAAGTATCAAAGCGCAGAGATTATATTCATCCTTAAATATTCCCTTGATATTCTTTTTAAAAATATACCTTGCATTCAGAAAAACAAAATACGCAACACACACAGGCATCACAAAATACTTGTGGCAATCCTCAGCGTGCATCATGCCGTTTACAAACACATCCTTTATGAGTGCAGGCACTTCCGGTAGCGAAACATAGCTCTGAGCCATGGTATCTCTGATAGTAATAACATCAGAAAAGAGCATCATCCCAAACAATCTGTACTCGAAAGCAAGAAATCCCAAGGAAAGAGCCGCCAATCCAAAAACAA
>JAFZQT010000049.1 GCA_017620235.1 Butyrivibrio sp.
GCGCTATCTTGGCAAGCAGATGATCAAGAACGACAATCCCATCACTACACCGGTGATCGAGGAGATAAATGAGGACGCTTATGACCGTCTCATTGCCCCGGCCATCGAGCGCGATATCAGAAACGAGCTTACTGAGAAGGCTGAGGATTCTGCAATCGGAGTATTTGGTAAAAACCTCCAGCAGCTTCTTATGCAGCCTCCAATTGCAGGTAAGACTGTACTTGGCTGGGACCCTGCGTTCAGAACAGGCTGTAAGCTTGCAATCGTAGATGCCACAGGAAAAGTCCTTGATACCAAGGTTATCTATCCTACAGCTCCTCAGAACAAGGTTGAGGAAGCAAAGGCAGAGCTTAAGAAGCTTATCGCAAAGTACAACGTAGACCTTATCTCAGTTGGTAACGGTACTGCTTCCCGTGAGTCAGAGCAGGTTATAGTTGAGCTCATTAAGGAGCTTGACCGTCCTGTTCAGTACGTAATGGTTAACGAAGCAGGCGCTTCAGTTTATTCAGCAAGTAAGCTAGCTACAGAGGAATTCCCTCAGTTCGACGTCGGACAAAGAAGTGCGGCTTCAATTGCAAGACGTCTTCAGGATCCTCTTGCAGAGCTTGTAAAAATTGATCCTCAGAGCATCGGTGTTGGACAGTATCAGCATGACATGAACCAGAAAAAGCTCGGAGATGCCCTTTCAGGCGTAGTTGAGGACTGTGTAAACAAGGTAGGTGTTGATCTTAATACTGCATCAGCACCGCTCCTTACATATATTTCAGGTATTACCAAGGTAATTGCCAAGAACATCGTTGAGTACAGAGAAGCTAACGGCAAGTTCGAGAGTAGAGCACAGCTCCTTAAGGTACCAAAGCTTGGACCTAAGGCCTATGAGCAGTGCGCAGGCTTCCTTAGAATTCACGACGGTAAAAATGCCCTGGATGATACAAGCGTGCACCCTGAGTCCTACGAAGCAGCAGAGAAGCTTATGGATAAGCTTGGCATCACCATGGATGATGTAAGAGAGGCTCAGAAAAAGACAGCTAAAGCCCTTGTTTCCACAAAGAAGGCTGAGGATAACAGAAATAATAAGCCTCAGAAGAAGGAAAAGAAGGTTGTTATCAAGAATACAAACACCGCTATGGGTGCGGCTCTCGCAGCAGCCCTTAACGGAACAAGCCTTGCAGGCGGACAGGATGAAGCTCCGGAGAAGGCTAAGGGTTCTGCAAGCGCAGGAAATGACAAGGTAGCAGTTACAGGCGGAAGCCTCCTTAAGAAGGTGGGAGATAAGAAGAAGCTTGCAGAGGAGCTTGGAGTTGGTGAGATCACACTTACAGATATCCTCTCAGAGCTTGAGAAGCCTTCACGCGACCCCAGAGAGAGCATGCCTGCACCAATCCTTAGAAGCGATGTTATGGATATGAAGGACTTAAAGCCCGGAATGGTTCTTAAGGGAACAGTCAGAAACATCGTAGACTTTGGTGCATTTGTGGATATAGGTGTTCACCAGGATGGACTTGTACACATATCTCAGATAACAGACCGTTACATCAAGCACCCTCTTGATGCTGTAAGCGTCGGAGACATCGTAGATGTCCAGGTTCTTGAGGTTGATGTCAAGAAACAGAGAATCGGTCTTACCATGAAGATCAAAAAGTGATATTTATAATAGAAGATATATTAACAAAGAAAAGGAGCTACCTCTTACGAGATAGCTCTCAGACTGTAGACAAAGTCCGCGGCGATTGCCGCGGATTTTTCTTATGCAAAAGTGCCACAAATCCAGTATTCATCTGGTATTGAAGCACTTTTATGGTATAATAGAAGTATCAAAGTTGGGGATGGGGACAGCCTATATGATGACTTCTAATACTGAAAGAAAAAGAGAACAGCTACAGTTTGTTAGCATGGACGATCTTGTTCCAAAGGATCACATGCTAAGACTTATAGACACGGCAATTGACTGGTCATTCATTTATGATCTTGTTGAAGAGAAGTATTCTCCTGACATGGGCAGACCAAGTATGGATCCCGTCACGCTTATCAAAATCCCATTGATTCAGTATCTATACGGAATCAAGAGCATGAGACAGACCATCAAAGATATAGAAGTCAACGTTGCATACAGATGGTTTCTTGGTCTGGATCTTAATGAACCGGTTCCTCACTTTTCCACCTTCGGAAAGAATTACACCAGACGCTTTAAAGATACAAATCTATTTGAGCAGATATTCCAGCACATCCTTGAAGATTGTTATCGATTCAAACTTGTAGATCCAACTGCAGTGTTTGTCGATGCAACTCATGTTAAAGCCAGAGCTAATAATAGAAAGATGCAGCATAAGCTTGCAAAACAGGAAGCACTTTTCTATGAAGAAATGCTTAGGAAAGAGATAAACGAAGATCGAGCTGAACACGGGAAAAAGCCTCTGAAAGACAAAGATGATGACGACGATAAGGGAGCTGGTGGTCACGATGATTTCAGCGATTTCACAGACGACGTTCCAAAAGATACTAAGAAAGTAAGGTGCAGCACTACTGATCCGGAAAGTGGATGGTTCAGGAAAGGTGAGCACAAGAATGTATTCGCATATGGTATTGAAACAGCCTGTGACAAGAACGGATGGATCTTAGATTTCACTGTCAATCCGGGCAACGAACATGACAGCCGAACTTTCAAAGGACTTTACGATAAGATCAAGGATATCGGTGTAGAAACAATTGTTGCAGATGCTGGATACAAGACACCAGCCATTGCAAAGATGCTCATAGATGATGGCATTACGCCACTCCTTCCTTACAAAAGACCAATGACCAAGAAGGGGTTCTTCAAGAAGTCTGAGTATGCTTATGATGAATACAATGACTGCTATATATGTCCCAACAATCAGGTTTTGAATTATTCAACAACCAATCGAGATGGATACAGAGAATACAAGAGCTGTGGAACTACATGTGAAAGCTGTCCATTCCTTGAGCAGTGTACGCATAGTAAGAATCACGTAAAAATAATCACCCGGCATATCTGGGAAGATTATATGGAGCAATGTGAGGATATCCGATGTACTCTTGGCATGAAAGATCTGTATTCTCACAGGAAAGAAACAATCGAAAGAATCTTTGGAACAGCCAAGGAAAACCATGGATTCAGATATACACAGATGTATGGTAAAGCGCGGATGGAGATGAAAGCGGCGCTTACATTTGCGTGTATGAATCTTAAAAAGCTTGCGAAAATCAAGCATGAATGGAGGTTAGAAATGGCCTGATCTAGGCCCC
>JAFZQT010000050.1 GCA_017620235.1 Butyrivibrio sp.
CCTACCAGTCAAAGCTGTATTCAATGAGATACAGATCCACAGTGCCTAGATAAATATATCAAAAAAGGATTAGAAATAGCCCAGAGAACCTGGGAGAAAGGAAGAATCCAATCACTTTTCTAATATGATTGGATTATACGTAATTTCATTGGATAACAAAAACGGAAAAGAATTATGGAAACCGGGGAACATGCTATATCCCATACCTGCGGTTATGGTCAGTTGCCGGAGAGAGGGCGAAAAGCCCAATATCATAACTGTTGCGTGGGCGGGAAATGTTTGCAGTTCACCTGCGATGTTGTCTATATCTGTTCGCAAGGAGCGCTACTCCTATGATATATTGAAGGAAACGGGCGAGTTCGTGGTCAATCTCACAAACAGAAAGCTTGCCGCTGCGACCGACTGGTGTGGAGTAAGATCCGGAAAAGATTATGACAAGTTTAAGGAGATGCATCTGACACCGCTAAAGTCCAGATTTGTATCTGCGCCCGGAATCGCAGAGAGCCCCGTAAATATTGAATGTAAAGTCAGGAACGTTCTGGAACTTGGAAGCCATGATATGTTTGTAGCCGAAGTACTGGGCGTTACCGTTGACGAGAAACTACTTGACGACAAAGGAAAATTTGACCTGCGCGCCGCAGATCTTATAACATATTCACACGGAGAGTATTTCGCTCTTGGTGATAAGATAGGAAAGTTCGGATATAGCGTAGCAAAAAGGAAGACAGCAAAAAGGAAAAAATGAAGTATTTTTTATTATACATAAAGGAAACACTTAGATTCGTATTAAAACCCATGTCATTTATGCCTGCGATCATGATGATGTGCATTATATTCATGCTTTCGTCCCAGGAGGGACCGACAAGCAGTCAGCTTAGTTACAAAGTAGGTGTAAAGATCTTTACTGTAGCAAATAAGGTGCTCGATAAGGGCTGGAGTGAAGCACGTATTGATCAGCTTTCTACCAAGTATCAGTACTATGTCAGAAAGACAGCGCACTTTACGGAGTATTTCTTTCTTGGAGTATCCGTCGCATTTCCGCTGTACGTGTATGGCATAAGAGGAATGAAAATGGTCATCTTTGCGGGACTGTTCTGTATAGGATTTGCGGGGCTGGACGAGTATCATCAGTCTTTCGTGCACGGGAGAGGACCGTCGCCAAAAGATGTAATGATAGACTCCTGTGGAGCAATTCCTGGAATCATACTTACAAGGATCGTTGGATGGACGGGAAGAATGACTATTTTCAAGCCGCTGTCCAATCATAAAGATGAAGACAGTCCTAAGAAGGTTAATAATTACAACTACAATAATTACGGTAATTACAGAAAAAGAAAATAATAAGTTGACAGAGACAGTTGACTGTGATATATTACTTTAGTATTTGATAACAAAGCAGAGTATCCACTCTCACCCTGCGGCACAGCCAGCAGGCGTTAATATCTTTTCAAGAATAATACCTTTAGGTTTTTATTGTGACTAGACAAGTGGATACATTGCGTATTCACTTTTTTTATTTTGCGGAGGATAAAGCCATTAGCGAGTTATTTATCAATGAACAGATTAGAGCTAAGGAAGTTCGCGTGATCGGAGTTGAAGGCGAACAGCTCGGTGTAATGTCAATTCAGGATGCCAGAAAGACAGCCGATGATGCAGGTGTGGATCTTGTTATGATCGCTCCAAATGCTAAACCGCCTGTTTGCAGAGTTGTTGATTATGGTAAGTTTAAGTATGAGCAGCTTCGCAAAGAAAAAGAGGCAAGGAAGAAGCAGAAGACAGTTGAGATCAAGGAAATCAGACTTTCTCCCAACATCGATAAGAACGATCTTAACACAAAGGTCAATGCAGCTAAGAAGTTCCTTGAAAAAGGAAATCGTGTAAAGGTAACACTTCGTTTCCGTGGTCGTGAGATGGCTCACATGGGAGCAAGCGTACATATTCTTACTGATTTTGCCGAGGCACTCAGTGATATCGCTGTTATTGAGAAGCAGCCTAAGGTAGAGGGACGTAGCATGGCAATGTTCCTTACAGAGAAGAAAAACTAAGGTTTTTACCATTGTTTTTGGTTGAACACTATAGAATAAACTTAAGATTCACAGGAGGATTTAGTTATGCAGCAAAAGATGAAAACAAAGAGAGCTGCTGCCAAGAGATTTAAGGTTACTGGCACAGGCAAGCTTATGAGAAACAAAGCGTATAAGCGCCACATCTTGACAAAGAAGTCCACAAAGAGAAAGAGAAACTTGAGACATGCAGGACTTGTTGATGCTACAAATGTAAAGGCAATGAAGAGCATTCTTCCTTATGCTTAAGTAGAGCATTTGGCAAAAGCACTGACAGTTTTTAAAAATTTTAGGAGGATATTTAAATGGCAAGAGTTAAAGGCGCATTGAATGCCAAAAAAAAGCACAATAGAGTATTAAAACTTGCAAAGGGCTACAGAGGAGCAAGATCAAAGCAGTATAGAGTTGCAAAGCAGTCAGTTATGAGAGCACTTACTTCTGCATTCGCAGGACGTAAGCAGAAGAAGAGAGATATGAGATCTCTTTGGATCACACGTATCAATGCTGCAGCTAGAATCAACGGTCTTTCATACAGCAACATGATGCATGGTCTTAAGCTTGCAGGCGTTGACATCAACAGAAAGATGCTTGCAGACCTCGCAGTTAACGATCCTGAGGGATTCAAGACACTTGCAGAGCTTGCAAAGACAAAGATTGCATAATATTGGGATTAAACATTCATTGATAAAATGATATTGTTGCGATAGAATAAAGAAGCCTCGAAAGAGACTTCTTTTTTCGTTTTATTTAGCAGTTGGAGGGAACACAAAATGTCAGAAGTATTAAAAAATATAGAACCCCAGGAGGTCTTTCACTTTTTTGAAGAGATATGCAATATTCCGCACGGTTCCAAGAATTTGGAGAAGATAAGTGCGTTTCTTGTCTCTTTTGCAAAGGAAAGAAATCTGGAAGTTATATGCGATGATGAGCTGAATGTCATTATCAAGGCGCCCGGTTCTAAGGGATATGAGGATAAGGAAACTATTATACTTCAGGGACATATGGATATGGTCGCAGTAAAGGAAGATGACTGCGATATAGATATGACAAAAGACGGTCTCAGAGTAAAGACCGATGGAGAATATGTTTGGGCAGATGGCACAAGTCTTGGAGGAGATGACGGAATAGCAGTTGCTTATATTCTGGCTCTTCTTGATTCTAAGGATATACCTCATCCTCCGCTTGAAGTTATCATCACTACCAATGAGGAGATAGGCATGCTTGGTGCGTCAGAACTTGATCTGTCTTCGCTCAAGGGTAAGAAGATGATCAACATCGACAATGAGAAAGAGGGCGAGTTTATCACAAGCTGTGCCGGCGGAGCTACATTTATTTCTGAGCTTACCGTAAAGAGAGAGAATATTTCGGGCGTAGAGTGCAGAATTGAAGTGGCAGGACTTAAAGGCGGTCATTCCGGTGAAATGATCATACATGGCAGAGGAAATGCCGATATAATATGTGCAAGGACAATGCTTGAGGCATTGGATGTCGCAGAGCTTAATATAAAGGATTTCAATGGTGGATCAGCCGATAATGCGATTCCTTTTGCATCAATGGCAACTATTGTTGTTCCTGAGAGTGATGTGGCCAAGGTAAAAGAAAGCGTTGCAAAGACATACAGTAACGTTAGAGATGAGCTTGATATAAAAGATCCCAATGTATCCATAACATTTACAGAAGTGGGTAAAACATCTACGGATTGTATCGATAAAGAGAATACCGAGAAGTTCCTTAAGATGATCATCGCGATGCCAAACGGCGTACTTGCAATGAGTGCAGCAGTAGAGGGACTTGTGGAGACTTCGGTAAATATCGGTATTGTCAGAACAAGCGCCGATAAGGCAGAGACTGTTCAGTCGCTCAGAAGCAGTGTTGAATCATCCAAGGCACTTCTTGTTAAGAAGCTTGAAGCGGTTGCTGAAGCTTTTGGCGCAAAGACTTATATCGAAGGTATCTATCCCGGATGGAAGTACAGAGTGGATTCACAGCTCAGAGACCATATGGTTGCTGTTTATAAGGATCTGTACGGAAAAGAGCCTGTTCTTCATGCGATTCACGCAGGACTTGAATGTGGCGTTATCAGCAGCAAGATCGAAGACCTCGATTGCATATCAATGGGACCTGATATGACAGATATTCATTCTACAAAGGAAAGACTGTCTATTAAGTCTGCAAAGAGCGTATGGGAGTACTTAAAAGCTGTACTTGCATAAGTAAATATATGTGAAATACCGGGGGGATGATCACATGGAAGATATAAAGGAAAGAATAGTTGATGAAACAATAATACGCTTTAATAAGGTCGGGCTTAAATTTACGATCGATGAACTTGTAGAAAGTATGCATATAAGCAAGAAGACTGTCTATAAGTTATTCGGGAATAAGGTCGAGTTGTTAAAGTATGTGGTCGACTGCGTTTTCGAAGGTATCAGTGAAAAAGAGAAAGAGATAATCGCTGATGATTCCCTTGACCTTATAGAAAAAATCAAGCGTGTTATAGTGTGTCTCCCGGATAAATACAAGGATATTGATTTTAGAAAGGTATATCAGATAAAAGACAAATATCCTGAGGTTTATGAGTATATAATCGACAAGATAGATAGCAGCTGGGATCGTACTAACAGACTTTTTATCAGAGCCATGGAAAATGAACTGATAAAGGATACTCCTCTTGTTTTCATACGGCTTATGTTCCTGGGGTGCATCAAGCAGATGATCACATCCAAGGAAGTGCTCAAAATAGGACTCAGCTATGAAGAAATCATGGAAAAAATGGTAAATGTTATAATGACTGGTATTACATTATAATATGAAAATGATACTTGCTATATATGTAAGTGTGCGCTAAAATGATTTCGCACAATTTATTTTTTGATTGATTGGCTTTTTGAACGGAGAAAATATGAGTAGTTTAAAAGATCTGTTCTTTGGAAATGATGAAGAACGTAGCAATAATGAAAGTGAGGAGATTAAGTTGGCAAACGAAGAAGTAAAAAACGAGTCAGGTGCTGAGGCACTTGTTACAGCAGATATGCTTGTCGGAGATCTTTTGGTAAAGCACCCGCTTGCATCACAGTTCTTGATGGAGTGTGGAATGGGATGTATCTATTGTCCGGCTTCACAGATGGAGACACTTGCTGAGGCATGTGCAGTTCACGGTATTGACGGAGAAGAGATAGTAGATGCGCTCAATGATTATCTTATCGAGCATAACGCATGATAATAACTTGCGTAAAAAAAGAAGGATAAAAACGTATCGGTCATCCGAGAGTTTTTATCCTTCTTTTATTTTGTTCAAAAATTATAAATCATCGATATTATCAAAATCTACGATTTCCATATCATCTAAATTCCCTGAAACTGTAGTTTTTGGGGGCTCTTTTGCGGGAGCATCCTTTTTGGAAGGCGCTTCTGCAGTAGCGGCCAAATCTGAAGGAACCTGAATCTTAAAGTATTTAACATTGGCAGTAAGTTCCTCGGCGATATGCTGGAGGTCTCTTGCCTGACTAACAACAGATTCCATATTTGTATCAAGTTCCATAAGAGATGCGCTTGTTTCCTGAGTAGAAGCGGCGTTCTCTTCGGAAATACTTGAAAGCGACTCGATAGAGTTAAGGATGTTCTCTTTATCAGAGTTCATAGTCTCTACGAGAGTAGCAATCTGCTTGTTGCCTTCCTCGGTCTCATGAAGGAGTCTCTGCATTTCTTCGAAGGAATTGCTCATTTCCTCAAGGGCAGCTGCCTCGTTGGTTGTAGCAGCCTTGATACTTTCTGTGAGCTCTTTGTTTGTATTTGAATAGTCGGTAATTGTTGAAAGCATGTTGGTGATCTCGCCTGCGAGAGCGTTTGTATCACCTGCAAGGTTCTTGATGTTATCGGCAACAACCGCAAATCCTTTTCCTGCTTCACCGGCTCTGGCAGCCTCGATTGAAGCATTCAGAGCAAGGAGGTTGGTCTGGCTTGCGATTGAAATGATCGATTCTGCTGCAGTTGAGATCTGCTCAACAACGTTTGCTGTCTCATTAACTGACTCGGCAACACGTCCTGCCATTTCATCAGTCTTCTGATCCTGAATCTTGATCTGTTCAAGCTGTTCTTTTACTTTTACAGATTCGTTGTAAACAAGACGACCTTTTTCAAGGTTCGAGTTTGCTGAATCAAGAACGCTGTCAACGGAAGAACCGATGTTGATGGTGATGGTAGATGTGCTCTGTACATCTTCGGCCATTGCATTAGCTCCTGAAGCAAGATCGTTTACTGCGGAGCTGATATCTGTTGTAGTCTTCTGTGAGCTGGTAATTGAATCTTTTGCAATCTCAGCTTTGTTATTAACAGTATTGGCGTGGTTGATGACTTTAAGGAGTGCGTGTCTGAGATCGTGTCTCATACTTTCAAGAGATGCCGCAATATTATTAAAGTCCTTGATAATACTGTTAGGCCTTATCTTTGTGACAAAATCTCCGGTTGCTACGTTCTGAACTGCGCGTGAGATGCTCTTAAGGTTGTTCACGATATTAAAGAGCATGATGATAGTAAAGATAAGAAGTACGGCAGCAATAGCACCGAATATAGTTGAGCTTAAGATAATGCGTTTGTTGATCGAAGCGTTATTCATCTCTTTTTCATCGATAGCCCATTTCTCGGCAATCTTTGTCATCTCAGTGAGATAGCTTCTTGCAACGGCATAATCGTCAGTAAGCTTTTTAATTTCACCGGAACCAGCATTGTACTCATCTGAACCTGATCCGATTGTCTGCGTATAATCATTCTGCCATTCGGCGAGAGCGGCAACAAAAGAATCGTGAGTTGCGGAGAAAGTAGCTCCGGAATCTGAAGTTATAGTGTTATAAAGGTATGAATTGGACTGTGCCAGTCCGTTTGCATTCTCAACTCTGGCAGATGTCTGATCAATGCAATTCTGAGTGGTTTCCATATATCCTGTGAGAACGCTCATATTTGCATATTTAAATTCTGCAAGGTAGCGGCTGATTGAAAGCATAGCCTCATTTAAGTCTTTATCTGCATTTACAAGTTCAAAGTTTATTGTATACAGCATATCATAATAAATTTCTTCGTCGGTCTTCTCAATGTTCTTCATCTGCACGTTGCTGAATAAGATACTGCCTATAAGAGTGAGTATAAGCGGGATCGTAACCATCAACAGAACAGCAGACATGCTGGCGTGGAACTTACGTGTTCTTTTATCCTTCATAGAAACAATTACCTCCGTGTCAGTCTATTATATACATAATTTATCGGCATTTTCGCAAAAAAATTTATGATTTTTTTACTATTATTTATGCTTTTTTTCTGAAATCTTATCCAGTATAGATTGGCGTGTTATCGCGACTTCCTCCCAGAATTCCGATGCAGACATCCTTATCGCACCGGCGCTAAATACGATGACTTGTTCAATTGCGTCTGAAGTGGCAACGGTCACCCGATATTTCTTACTGAATTCGTGAGCAGCTTTTTCGATGTATTGGTCGGCTGTCTCGGCTTCTTTTGTGTATATTACTGTCAGATTATTTAGTTTTTCAATGTGCTCTTTTCCGCCGGGAACTTTGTAGGCGTCAAAAATAAGTAGTACTTCTTCGCGTCTGTAACCTTGGAAATTTGATAGCGTATCTATAAGTGAGTCTCTTGCAGCCTTAAGGTCGTGCATCGCAAGCTCTTTTAATTCCTTTGAAGCGTGTATCACATTGTAGCCGTCTACAAGAAGATAGTGCCTGGAAGCCTCTAAAGCGGCTCGCTCAGCGGCAGTGGCATTTCTGTGCTTATCACGCTTTTCCTGTTCGATATTAAGATCTCTGTTACTTTCAGCTTCGATGTCGTCACTTGGTGCAAGTACGGATCTGTCGTCTGTATAACGCGGTTTTATTGTACCGTAGGTTCTTTCAAATATAGACTTCAGCTCGTCTTCAGTGGCGAAGTAATCTTTTTGTCTCTCAGCAAAAGAGCGGGTGTCTTCGGCGTTCTTTTTGCTATTTATCTTTTTCAGGGTTTCTATATTAAGATCTTCTGTAAGATCTGTGATCGTTTCCCTGTTAACTAAGTTGGTTTTCCGTGCATCCAGGTGCATGTAATTCGGAACTTCATCCCAAGAGATCAAAGTTGCCGCACCATGCATGCAGAATACGGAAGAGGAGGGATTATCCGCATCAAGGTCCGGATCATAGCCGGATGATGCGATGATCTCCTCAGCGTTGTGACATGGACCGTAGCCGCTTAAAGTGGTAAAGATGTGTCCTTCGCCCTTCGTATAAGCGGAGAGCTCCTGGGCGTAGTTACCAAGGCAGGCGGCGGGAACAGTTCCCGTCAGTACAGATCTGTCACCTTCGATATCGGGAAGTCCTACGGTTCCGTTCATCATCTGAATGTCCGTAAGGGCTCTTCCGACGGCATCTTGTGGGAGTTCTATCCTGTAATCGAGTATCGGTTCAAGAAGAACTGAATCTGCCTGCATAAGTCCCTGTCTCACGGCGCGGTAGGTTGCCTGTCTGAAATCACCGCCTTCCGTGTGCTTTTCATGGGCTTTGCCGGCGATAAGAGTGATCTTCATATCGGTTATCTCAGAACCTGTCAGAACGCCGCGATGCTTCTTTTCTCCAAGGTGCGTAAGGACGAGTCGCTGCCAGTTAAGAGCAAGGTCGTCTGTCGCGCAATCCGATGAAAAGACAAGACCGCTTCCCGGTTCGCCGGGCTCCAGAAGAAGGTGTACTTCCGCGTAGTGACGGAGTGGTTCGAAGTGACCGATACCTTCCACACTGTTTGCTATTGTTTCCTTATATACAGTGTGTCCGGGACCAAATTCGGCGTCGATGTCAAAGCGCGTCTTTAGCATGTGACGTAGGATCTCTTTTTGAACTTCCCCCATTATCTGAATCTCAATCTGTCCGGTCTCTTCGAGAGATGTCACTTGAAGCATTGGTTCTTCCTCTTCAAGAATCTTCAGATGCTTGAAGACGGGAACGGGATTGACATCTTCGGGAAGAATCAGGGTACAGGATAAAATAGGCTGGAGTACTTCAGAAACATTGCTTCCTTCCAGTATTCCAAGCCCTTCACCCGCCCGCGTTCCGGAAAGACCTGTTACTGCGCAGACCATTCCGGCGTGGGCACTTTTTGTTTGTTCAAATTTATCGCCCGAATAAAGTCGTATCTGATCGACTTTCTCACCCTGTATGCTGTCTCTTACATTCAGTACGCCGCTCGTTATTTTGATATGAGTGAGGCGGTTTCCTGAGCTGTCTCTACTTATCTTATATATTCGTGCGCCGAATTCTTTTTGCGTTCCGTCTGCGTTTTCAGCTTCCGCAGACTTACTTGGAGCAACCCGGCAGATCAGGTCGAGCAGTTTCTGGACGCCGTCTGTTTTAAGGGCTGAGCCAAAGAGAATCGGAAAGCACTTTCTGTTATGAATGAGATTGTTTATATTTTCGGAAGTTATTTTTTTACCATCAAGGAATCTTGTTAATAGCTCTTCATCGCACATGGCAAGCTCTTCGTAGAACTCGTCTTCAGGTACGTTCTCATCAAAAGAGATACATGAGGAACCCAGAGTTTCCCTGATCGCAGAGGTCACCGCGTCTATATCGGTGCCCGGTTGATCCATCTTATTCACAAATATTACAGTTGGCACATGGTAATGTTCCAAGAGCTTAAACAGCATCTTAGCCTGTGAAGTAACACCGTCGGGTGCACTTATTATAAGCGTTGCGATGTCAAGGACCTGAAGCGTTCTTTCCATCTCGGGAGAAAAATCTGCGTGTCCCGGAGTGTCCAATAGATTAAAGCGTATGTCACTGTAATCAAAAATGGCTTGTTTGGAAAAGATTGTTATTCCGCGTGATCTTTCGAGTTCGTATGTATCAAGAAAAGTATCTTTATGATCGACTCTTCCCGGCTTTTTGATCTTTCCGGCAAGATACAAAAGACTCTCTGAAAGGGTGGTCTTACCTGCATCAACATGGGCAAGAATGCCAAGGGTCACATTGGGTTTCATATCATAATTCCTTACTAGTTTCTTATATAGACATGTTACTATTTTTGAGTGAAAATAAGCAATGGAATAGTTGATTAAATTTGTGTAACTTGCAAATGTTTTTCACAGAATGTAAAATAATTTGAAAGTAAATAGCAGTTTTGGGGTAGGAGGTAATTGCAATGAAAATATGTCCTAATTGTGGGAAAGAGTTAGCAGATGATGTGAAATTCTGCGAGAAGTGTGGCTGTTCGGTAGAAGTAGTAAATCAGAGTCAGGCATCTGATCCGAATGGTATTCCAAATGTTCCGCAGGATCCTAACTTGGCACAGATGCAGGGTGGATTCAATCAGAACGGGCAGAACTTTAATCAATTTGCTCCTCAGTATGCGGCATATGATCCAAAAGATCATACTTCCGAATATGATAAAAGGGATATTGCCGATAACAAGGTGTTTGCAGCTCTTGCATATACAGGCTTGATGGGCATGGTTATAGCTCTTTTGGTGAACAACTCACCTTTTGCAAGATTCCATGCAAGAAATGGAGCTATGATTCAGATTGCCGAGCTTATTGCAGTGGCTTTCATGATCATTCCTTTTTTGGGATGGATCGCAGCCGGTATTATGGTTATTATATTATTTATAATCAGGATTGTTGCATTTGTAAGAGTGCTTAAAGGAAAAGCTATGGAGCTTCCGATATTGTCAGATGTTGGATTCCTTTCCTGATATTGAATTAAAGTAAAATAAAGGCTATATGAGCAGGTGTTTAAAAATGAAGCATCTGCTCCTTTTTTATAGAAAAAACAGCTGTTTACATGCTATATATAATAGTGTAGTATATACGCTTACAAGGAGAAAAAGATGGATAAAAGAGAATTGGCGGTACAGTACAAACATAGTGGATGCAATTGTTGTCAGGCTGTTTTGAAAGCGTATAAGGACGAACTTAAGGTTCCTGAGGAGCTGCTTATGAAAATGGGCTCGGGATTCGGTACCGGAATGGGTTGTCTTGAAGCTACATGCGGGGCGCTCTGTGCGGCAACTATGATCGCGGGGCTTAAAAATGATGCAACAGTGCCGACTGTAATGACATCCAAAAAGCTCCTTTCCCGTTTTAAGGAAAAATCGGGAGCTACAATATGTAAAGAACTCAAGGGAGTGGAAAACGGAAAGGTATTGTGCGACTGCGATGACTGTGTAAGGCACGCGGTTGAGTGCATAGAGGAACTAAATGAGCAGCTTTGTTGATACAAGCAATAGAGAAGAAGCAATTAAATATAAATTTGAGTTAAAAGAGTGTATTTTGGGAGAACCGGAATTTTATAGGAAAGTGGCAGTTGTAGTGCTGCCGATGATCGCCCAGAATACACTCACAAACATTGTGGGACTTTTGGATAACATCATGGTCGGACAGGTTGGAAAAGTCCCGATGTCCTCAGTAGCGATAGTAAATCAGATCTTATTTATCTTTTACCTGTGTATATGGGGAGCGCTCGCGGGAGCTGGAATATTCAGTACCCAGTTCTTTGGAAAAGGAGATATGGACGGCGTCAGGCACGCTATAAGATTTAAGCTTATCACAGCCATTACGCTGTGCCTGTTTGCGGTGACATTTCTGTACATCAACAGTCACGGCCTTATCTCAGGTTATATCGCAGCTGATGTTATAGAAGCGGAGAGAGTGGAAACACTGAAAAATGGAGTGGCATACCTCAATATAATGCTTGTGGGGCTCTTGCCGTTCAGTCTTACGCAGGTTTACGCAAGTGTCATGAGAGAGTCGGGAAAGACTACGCTTCCGATGTATGCGGGAATGGCAGCAATGCTGGTAAACTTCATATTTAATGCGCTCCTTATCTTCGGACTTATGGGCTTTCCAAAGATGGGCGTGCTCGGAGCGGCTACTGCAACTGTTATCTCAAGATGTGTTGAGCTTTTTATAGTTGCATTCGGGGCGCACAGAAAAGGCAGTGTTTATAACTTTTTCAGCGGAGTGTATAAGGGCTTTTATATTCCAAGGGCGCTGATACTTCCGATGCTGTCAAAGACAATGCCTCTTATGATAAATGAGTTCCTATGGAGCTTTTCGCAGGCGACTCTTTTACGTCAGTATTCAATAAGAGGTCTGTCCATCATTGCGGCGATGAATATTAGCGGAACGGTGGCGCAGATCTTCAATGAAGTGTTTATATCGATCGGCGGTTCGACTGCAATATTGGTCGGGCAGGAACTTGGCGCAAGTAAGCTTATATCCGCACGAAGGACGGCGTGGAGAATGGCGGCTCTAAGTGTGGGAAGCACTATAGTTATGGGACTCTTGCTTGCAGCGGCTTCTCCGTTCATACCGCAGATCTACAATGTCGATCCGGAGATAAGGGCGATGGCGACCAGATGCATACTTGTTCTTGCAATCTGCATGCCTGTAAATGCGTACGCAAATGTTTCGTACTTTACCATCCGTTCGGGCGGCAAGATGCTTGTGACTTTTGCATTTGACTTCTTTGCAGCATGGTTCATGTCTGTTCCGGCTGCGTTTGTTCTTTGCAGACACACGACTCTTCCGATAGTTACGGTCTATTTCATTGTGAGCTTTTTGGAAGCCGTGAAGTGTATCGTTGGATTCTTCCTCGTGCGGAGCGGAATCTGGGTTAGAAATATCGTTGACAATAATTGATGAGAGCGGAGTTAGACTATGCCTCGTAAGCTTTCAACTTATTTAAAAGAAGAATATGGTGAAAAGATATACAGACTTTCCTTATCTTCAGGGTGTACTTGCCCCAACAGGGACGGATCGATCGTGACACCTGACGGAAAAAAACTTACAAAGGGATGTACTTTTTGCTCAGAGCAGGGCTCAGGCGAGTTTGCAGCGCAGATAGCCCCTATCGATGTTCAGATTGAAGACGCCAAGGCAAGGATCAGGCAAAAGACAGATGCAAAGAGCTTTATAGCATATTTCCAGTCCTATACGAATACCTATGGGGATGTGGAGAGGCTTAAAAAGCTCTACAACGAGACTATAGACAGGGATGACATCAAGATCTTATCTCTCGGCACAAGACCTGACTGCCTCGGGGATGATGTTATGGAGATGCTGTCAGGGCTTAATCGCAAGAAGCCTCTATGGGTGGAGCTTGGGCTTCAGACGATACATGAGGAGACTGCGCGCAAGGTAGACAGGGGATATAAGCTGAAAGTTTTTGAAGATGCATATAAGAGGCTCAAGGAAAACGGGATAACAGTAATAGTGCACGTTATCATGGGACTTCCCGGTGAGTCTAAGGAAGATATGCTTGAAACTGTGAAGTATCTGGCGAATCTAAATCCTGTACTTGACGGGATCAAGATCCAGAATCTTCAGATTCTCAAAGGAACTTCGGTGTACGATGACTATATGCGCGAGAAATTTCCGGTTATGTCCATGGAGGAGTATACGGATCTTGTGCGCGAGTGCATAGCTCTTTTGCCCGAACAGACTGTGGTTCACAGAATGACGGGAGACGGCCCGAGGCGCCTTTTGGTAGAACCTCTGTGGAGCCTTGATAAAAAGAGGGTGCTAAATATGCTGAATAAAAAGTGTAATGAGATTTTTTCTTAACTCTGATAAAATTTAGGTATATTTAAGGTGCGAAATATAAACTTCTTATGGCACATTTTTTTCTGAGATATTAAAGATTAGACTAGCAGACGGGTTAAAGGGGGACTTATGAGAAAAAGACTGATGGTAGCTTTAACTATGGTAGCAACAGCTTTTACAACCGCTTCTTGCAACAAAAATGCCAATGCTTTTCAGCCGGGGGATGATACGGCTGAGGAAGTTTATGCGGACGAATCGAGTAAAAATCTGACTTCGGATCCTGACGCCGAGATCACGATCACAGCGTTTAAATGCGGAAAAGCTGATGCTTTTCTTCTTAGGACTGCGAATCATACTGTTGTTATAGATACGGCGACAGACAAAAAAGGTGATAATTTCCTGGAACTTATTGATGAGCAGGGAATTGATACCATAGACGATATGATAATCACTCATTTCGATCAGGATCACGTTGGTGGCGCGGATCAGATAATTAAGGCTAAGAATGTCGGAAAGATCTACACGACATATCTTTCAAAGAATTCTGACGATATAGGCGAGTATTATAAGGCACTCAAGGAAAAAGGATATAAGGACCTTATTGTTAAAGATGTTTATTCTTTTAAAGAGGACGGAGTCGTTTATACGATCTATCCTCCTGAAGCAATGAATTATAAGAGCAGTGTCAGCAACAATTCATCTCTCGCGATTATGGTTCAGTGCGGAGAAAAGAAAGTGCTGTTTACCGGAGATGCCGAGGAAGAGCGTATAAATGAGCTAATTTCAACGGAAGGGCTTGATTGTGATATCCTCAAGATGCCGCATCACGGAAGATACAAGAAGAATCTGAATGAATTAGTCGATAGCGTCACACCGGAGTATGCGATAATCACAGCCAGCAAAAAGGAACATGAAGATCCGGAGACAATAAGTTTGCTTGAATCAAAAAATGTTTCTACATATATTACCCGCGACGGAAGTTTGACTATTAAGATCAATTCCGAGGGAATAACAATTGAACAAGAAAAAAAGTAAAAAATATTGACCTTCCACCTTGTGGAAGGTGTATTTTTTATTCAACAAGCAGAGCTTGCTGAATAAAAATGCTCCGCAGGATGCGACCGATGCGCAGAAGAATTATGCAAGCTAAAGCTTGCGCGCATCGTCGCGCAAAGAGTCGCGTGCGACTCTTTGATTTCAACAAACAAAGCTTGCAAATCGGAGAGGTGTTTATGAAAATCAGTCAGGTAGAAGAACTTGTTGGTATCACCAAAAAGAATATTCGCTTCTATGAAGAGCAGGGACTTCTTTCTCCGGAAAGAGATCCCGAAAACGGATACAGGGAATACTCTTTAAAAGATGTGGATGAACTTATGAAGATCAAATTCCTTAGGAAGCTGTCCGTGCCGCTGGAGGATATTCGTAAGGTTCAGGAAAAAAAACTTTCGCTGAGTATCTGCCTTGAGAAGCAGAGTAGCAATTTGAAAAGTGAGATTGCTTCTATAGAAAGCTCGATTGAACTGTGTGATTCCATAAAGGACAAATACCTTGATTATTCTGATTTTGACGCAGCGGAATACCTCGAAGAGATGCGTAAGATCGAAGAAAGGGGTGGAAAGTTCATGAATGTTTCAAAAACAGACGTGAAGAAAAAGAAAATAGGGGCTTTATTGGCTGCAGGGGTGATATTGGCAATTATCCTTGTATACATTCTCTTTTTACTTACCGTAGGAGTAAGAGATGGAGTTCCGATGCCTCTGTTTCTATTGATCATGTGTGTAGGAATTGCCGTAATAGTTGGATGTGTCCTTGCTTTAAAGCAGAGATTAAAGGAAATCGAAGGAGGAGAAGAAGATGAAGCTAGTAAGTATTGATACTATTCCCGGAGCTGAGATTGAAGCTCTTGGTCTTGTGAAAGGAACTGTTGTACAGTCAAAGAATTTAGGAAGAGATTTTATGGCAGGCATGAAGACTCTCGTCGGAGGCGAGATCGTAGGCTATACAGAGATGCTGACAGAAGCCAGACAGATCGCCACAAAGCGTATGGTTGATGAGGCTACAAAGCTTGGTGCTGACGCAATCGTCGGTGTCCGCTACGGTTCATCCGCAGTGATGCAGGGAGCCGCAGAAGTTGTTGCTTACGGAACCGCTGTAAAGATCAAATAAATAATGAAGATGAAGGTGCACTAATTTTCGGTGTGCCTTTATTTTTTTTTACAAAAATAGTAAAATCTAAAATGTTATGGATTTATTTGACTATATGCGCGAAAACAATATGGATAAAGAGTCTCCGCTTGCCGCAAGAATGCGCCCAAGAACCTTGGATGAGGTAGTTGGACAGCAGCATATCATTGCAAAAGACAAGCTTCTTTATCGTGCAATTTTGGCAGATAAATTAAGTTCCATAATACTGTACGGACCACCCGGAACAGGAAAGACCACGCTTGCTAAGGTTATAGCCGGTACGACTAAGGCTGAGTTTACGCAGATAAATGCTACCATAGCGGGCAAAAAAGATATGGAAGAGGTCGTTTCCAAGGCTAAGGATAACCTTGGGATGTACGGCAAGAAGACCATTCTTTTTATAGATGAGATACACAGGTTTAATAAGGGGCAGCAGGACTACCTTCTTCCTTTTGTTGAGGACGGGACTGTGATCCTTATAGGCGCAACGACGGAGAACCCTTATTTTGAAGTGAACGGGGCTCTTATATCAAGATCGGTCGTGTTTGAACTCAAACCGCTTACGGCTGAGGATATAAAGGTGCTTTTGGAACGCGCCGTTACTGACAAAGAGAGGGGAATGGGCGGATATAACGCCGTTCTTGAACCTGATGCGGCAGATTTTCTTGCAGATCTTTCAGACGGAGACGCAAGACATGCGCTCAATGCCGTTGAACTTGGTGTTATGACGACTGAGCGAAGCAGCGACGGACTCATACATATAACCAAAGAAGTTGCGGAAGAGTGCATACAGCGGAAAGTTGCCAGATATGACAAAGATGGTGACAACCACTACGACACTATATCAGCGTTTATAAAGAGCATGAGAGGATCGGATCCTGATGCTGCCGTGTATTATCTTGCAAGAATGTTGGATGCCGGAGAAGACCCTAAATTCATAGTAAGACGTATGATGGTGTGTGCTTCAGAGGATGTTGGAAACGCAGATCCGCAAGCATTGCAGGTAGCAGTTGCAGCTTCACTTGCAGTTGAGAGACTTGGAATGCCGGAAGCGCGGATTACGCTGTCTCAGGCGGCAAGCTATATCGCTACCGCGCCTAAGAGCAATGCAGCGTATCTCGCCATAGAAAATGCACAGCATACGATAAAGGAAACGGGAAATCTTCCCATCCCAACGCATCTTCAGGATGCACATTACAAATCAGCCGCAAAGCTTGGGCACGGTGTAGGATATAAATATGCCCATGATTTTCCGGACCATTACGTTGAACAGCAGTATCTGCCGTATGAGCTTAATGGCAAGGAATTTTACAATCCGACAGGAAATGGATACGAACTTAAGATAAAGGAACATATGAAGAGATTAAAAAATAGAAACAAAAAGGGAGACTGATGAAAAAAAGAAAGCGCAGAATGCGAACCGGTCGAGGAAGTGCGAGAAACCGAAGAATCCGGCGAAACAGAAGACTGCTTGCCCTATCAGGAATAGTTACAGCCGTTGCGCTTGTTTTTGTTACTGTATTAGTTGTAACTTTGCTAAAGAATGTATATACCGGAGATTCCGGGACGGAATCGGAGTCATTTCTTGAAACAATTGAAATATCACGTGATACCAGCAAGGTTGGTAAACACGAGTATCTGAATCCGGATATCATAAATGTAATAACGGGATCGGGAATGACGGTTACGGAAGCTCTTTCACAGAGACCGGAAACTATCGAACTTACACCCGAAAATACCGCAGAATTTGCCAGTATCAACAACTGTGCCATTGTGGATGACAATAAAGTTCAGATAGAAGCGACTTCTTCGGGAATACCTGCAAGTGATGATAAATATTATTATCTTTTTGAGCAGGCAACGTATGAAGATGGTATTGCTGAGGGTGCAGAGCCGCTTGATAGGATATATAAGGGAGAGGAAGCATCTTTTAAGCTGGATCTGAGAAAGCAGACGGAAGGTTCCAGACTTTTTTCAAAATTTATGCTGGCTGTAAAAAAGGATGACGGTTATGTTGTGATAAGTCATCCGAAATACATAAACAATCCGGAGGGCTGCGCAAAACACAGCTATGGCGGAATGGAACACAAGTCCATTAAGGGAATTCTTCCGCATCCGCTTAAACTCTCCGAACTAACGGATCTGGGAGTGAATTATTGTTCTTACAATATTCCTCTTTCGCATATACTTACGACTTCCGGTGGAATTGAGTATGAATATGGCGGTACAGTTTATCATTTTAACTCGCAGATAATGAACGATTATGATAATCTGTTCAAGAAGCTAAATGGTATGGGAATTGATATAGCTGCGATCATATTAAATGACGCCAATCCTTCTACATACCCCGATATCACGCATCCGGATGCAAGAAGCGGATCAACTGCGCCTTACTACATGTTCAATGCAACAGATAAGAACGGAGTCAGGGCACTTGCGGCAATAGGAAGCTTTTTGTCGGCAAGATATTCGGATACGGGGCATGGCAATGTGAGTATGTGGATCATTGCCAATGAGGTCAATGCCAGAAAAGAATACAATTACATGGCAAAGACTGATGTTCACACATATACAGCAGCGTTTACAAGGGCATTCAGAGTCTTTTACAATGCTATAAAGAGTGAAAACGCCAGTGCTAAGGTATATATACCAATTGACCAGCGCTGGACATATAATACGGATAAGACAGGCGATTACGATGCAAAGGATGTCATAGATATATTTGCGTCATCCATATCGGATTACGGGAATATAAACTGGGGACTTGCAGCGCATCCATATTCTTTCCCGAACGGAAATACAGCGTTCTGGAATGCATCTAAGCACGTAAATCATACGGAAACAACACCTACGATAACAATGGATAATATCGAGGTGCTTACAAATTATATGCAGAAAGATTCCATGAGGGATACTGCGGGAAATGTTCGCTCGATTATTCTGAGTGAGCTTGGATATTCGTCCACTTCCGGAGAAGATGTGCAGGCGGCGGCATTTGCCTATGCTTACACCAAAATGGAAAAAAATGGTCATATTGACGCGCTCATGCTGTCCAGACAGGTTGATGCGCAGGAGGAGATATCGGCATTGGGGCTTGCGCTCGGACTTGAAAACACGGGCGGAGGACACAAGAAAATATACGATGTCTTTAAATACATTGATACGGACAAACGAAACGAAGTCGTGTCGTTTGCTTACAGTATAGTTGGAAAAGAGTTTTAATCTAGAGAGGAGTATTATTATGACTAACGCTGAGAAGGCACTTAAAATGCACGAGGAATGGCAGGGAAAGCTTGAGACACTTTCAAAGGCTCAGGTGAAATCAAAAGAGGACCTTGCTATTGCATATACACCCGGAGTTGCAGAACCATGTAAGCTTATAGCTGAGGACAAGGAGCTTGCTTACAAGTACACTATCAAATCAAATACTATCGCAGTTGTTTCTGACGGAAGTGCTGTTCTCGGACTTGGAAATATCGGACCATACGCAGCTATGCCTGTTATGGAAGGAAAAGCAGTTCTTTTCAAAGAGTTTGGTGGCGTAAACGCAGTGCCGATCTGCCTTGACACACAGGACACAGAGGAGATAATAAAGGCTGTCACATATCTTGCACCCGGATTTGGCGGAATCAACCTTGAGGATATTTCCGCTCCCAGATGTTTTGAGATTGAAGAGAGATTAAAAGAGACACTTGATATTCCTGTATTCCATGACGATCAGCACGGAACAGCGATCGTTGTTCTTGCGGGTGTCATCAACGGACTTAAAGTTGTAGGAAAGAAGAAAGAGGACTGCAAAGTTGTCGTAAACGGTGCAGGAAGTGCCGGAATAGCTATCACAAAGCTTCTTCTTCGCTATGGATTCAAGAAGGTCATCATGTGTGACAAGTCAGGTATTCTCAGCAAGACATCACCCGATCTTAACTGGATGCAGGAGAAGATGATGGATGTGACAAATCCTGATCAGGAGAACGGTACACTTGCAGATGCTCTCAAGGGCGCAGACGTATTTGTCGGAGTTTCAGCTCCCGGTATCGTGACAAAAGAGATGGCTCAGGGAATGAACAAGGATGCTATCATGTTCGCTATGGCAAATCCCGTTCCCGAGATTATGCCTGATGTTGCAAAGGAAGCAGGCGTAAGAGTTATCGGAACAGGAAGAAGCGATTTCCCCAATCAGGTAAACAACGTTCTCGTATTCCCCGGAATCTTCCGCGGTGCGCTTGAAGGAAGAGCAAAGCAGATTACAGAAGAGATGAAGCTTGCGGCTGCAAATGCACTTGCAGGTCTTATCCCCGATGATGAGCTTAACGACGAGAATATCCTTCCCGCAGCTTTTGATGAGAGAGTAGCAGATGTAATATCAGCAGCTGTAAAAGCTCACATCTGATGACTGTGGCAAAAGGTGGCATTATAGACATTAAGATGGAGGCATCACTGTGAGCTCACGGTATCTTACTTTATACAAAATGATCGTTCTGTACATGCTAAAGCGCTGCGAAGTGCCTCTTAGCAAGTCACAGATCTATGACTTTATATTGGAAAAAGAATATACGACGTTTTTGACGCTTCAGGAAGTATTTGCGGAGTTGGTTTCGTCAGAGCTTGTTTTGGAAAAAACTGTGGGAAACAGAACGTTTCTTGAGATAACTGCTGAGGGCGAAGAGGCACTTAAGTTTTTTGGCAACAGGATAAATCCGGCTATAAAGCAGCAAGCCGATGAGTATTTGCAGACAAACAGCTTGAAGTTAAGGAATGAAGCTTCGATACTTAGTGAGTACAGAAAAACCGGAGACAACGAGTATACGGCACATCTTATTGCAAAAGAAAACGGGCAGAACATACTTGATATCTCCATGCCGGTTCCTACGGAGGAGATTGCCCAGGCTATATGCGGAAATTGGCAGAAAAAGAACGAAGAGATCTATAGATACCTGATCGAAGAATTGATGAGATAAATTGGAATACCCAACGAGCATTGCTTGTTGGGTGTTTTTTATGCAAAGAAAAACCCCTAATCATACGATTAGGGGTAAGCTGCTGACGGGAATCGAACCCGTGACCTCCGCACTACCAATGCGACGCACTACCGACTGTGCTACAACAGCGCATGCCTTCAGGCACGAAAATTATTATAACAATCATATATTCAGGTGTCAATCGGATATATCTGAAAAAAATAAGCTTTGGTGTGGCTTTCTTTTTGAAAACTATACCAAAGCTTTTTTGTCATAATAATACGAAATCAAGCATCAATTACTGACATATAGTAAGAGTAAAGATTCTTGTAAGTTGAGTTGTTGTAATGAAGGCCGTCACCGGTTGAAAATCCGTTCTGCTTGAGGTATGTGTAACCGTCTATCCAAGTGATTCTTGGATCAAGTTGTGACTTAAGCTTGGCATTAAACTTCTCAATCTGTTCATTAGAAACTGTCTTGTAGTTCTTTACGGGAGTAACTGCTGCGTAGTATACCTTGATTCCGGCTTCTGTCCAGGCATCAATATTGTTGTTTACAAGCTTGATGTACTTGGAAGCGTTTGCTAGATCGTTTACACCGAAGTTGATGATCATGATCGTTCCGTTTCCTGCGTAATTGGGAATCTGTGAAAGGGCTGTGTTCTTGAACCAGTTGTATCCTTCACCTACCTTGGCAACATAAGCCTTGTCAGTTGAACCAACGGCAGTTTTCATCTGAACCGTTCTTGAGTCACCGACAAAAAGAAAAGGCACTCCGGGGATACCTTCAGTTACATAACCCTTGTTGACATATCCTTTTCCGTCTTTGTATGCAATCTCATACCAACCGTTGCCTGTTTCGCCTGTTACTGTGATCGGATTACCCCATGAGAGTTTACCGATCTTCTCGAACTCTGTTCCTGCGCCGCTTCGAACGTTTACTGTTGCTGAAGCAAACATATCTGTCGGAGTCTCGCGGGGAACTACCGCGTAAGGGTCAATTGAAGCAGCTTCTGCTGAAATGTTTTCATTTAAAACTGAAACGGCTTCTGTGGAAGCAACTTCGGGTTGAATCGAAACGTCTTCCGTTGAAGCGATGATTGCTTCGGTTGCCGAGGCTTTAATCTCGTCCGTTGCAAAAGTTGCGCCACATACAGCAAGAGATGTGGCAATTAGAACACAAGATACCAATATTAAGTTTTTGTTTTTTAAATTATTAAATTTCATATCCTCACCACTCATAATTCTATGAAATTTTACATTAGTATTAACAGTATGTCAAATTTGACTAAAAAGCAACAAACTCTTATAATAAGTCATTAGCTGATTTACGCTTGAAATAAGCATTGATTGGAGAAATTATGTGTGGAATTATTGGATATATAGGTAAAAAAAGTACAAAGGATATTTTATTGGACTCTTTGGAGCTTTTGGAATATAGAGGATACGATAGTGCAGGAATAGCTCTTTTCCCTAATGGTGCCGAAGGTCCTATTGTAAATAAAGTTGCAGGCAGAGTTTCTAAATTAAGAGAAGTATGTGTTGATCTTACAGATGAGGCATGTGCCGGAATCGGACATACACGTTGGGCTACACACGGTGGTGTGAGCGACGAGAATGCACATCCCCACAGAAATGGAAGAGTAACACTTGTACATAACGGAATCATTGAGAATTATAAGGAACTTGTAAAAGAATATAATCTCAAGGATAAGCTTATCTCAGAGACTGATACAGAAGTTGCGGCAGCAGTCTTAAACTGCCTGTATGACGGAGATCCTGAGAAGGCACTTAGAGAGCTTATTTCATTATTAAAAGGAACATTTGCTTTTGCGGTTATCTTTTCTGATCAGCCCGGCAAAATTTACGCAGTAAGAAACGTAAGTCCTATCGTTGTTGCAATGACTGAACACGGAGCACTTCTTGCTTCAGATGTTGCGGCGCTTGGCGTACATGCAAAGGAATACGCATTCCTTCCTGAGTATCAGATTGCCTGCCTTTCAGACAAGGGAATCGTGGTTCATGATGAGAAGAGACACGAGATTCCTCTTCAGCTCATGACTATCGACTGGGATACCAGCCGTGGCGGTAAGGGCGGTTATGCTTTCTATATGGAAAAAGAAATCCATGAGCAGCCAGACGCTGTAAAGGATACATACGGTCCTCATATCGTAAACGGTACAACTTCGTTTGAGACAGAGGGCATTCCTAATTCTCTTTTCAGAGATAATCAGAACATCGTGGTCATTGCCTGCGGAACAGCTATGCATGCCGGACTTATAGGTCAGCAGCTTTTCCACACACTTGCAAATATTCACACTGACGTGGCAGTGGCTTCTGAATTTATATACACTAACCCTGTTATCAAGCCCGGAACTCTTGTTATCGCGGTTTCACAGTCAGGTGAGACGGTAGATACTATCGAGGCTATTAAGTATGCAAAGAAGAAGGGGGCAAAGGTCCTTTCTATCGTTAACGTGAAGGGATCTACAATTGCGGACATCAGTGATTACTGCATCTATACACATGCGGGCCCTGAGATCGCCGTTGCAAGTACCAAGGCGTTCACAAGCCAGTTGACTGTCTTCTACCTTCTTGCGATACATGCTGCAAGACTTAACGGACTTGTTTCATCAGAGGAAGTCAGTGAGTATTTAAATGAACTTCAGAGAGTTCCTGAAGTTATTGATCAGATTTTAGAGAAAAAAGAATTTGTAAAGAAGATGATAGGTAAGTTCCTCCTTTCAGAGAATGCGTTTATGATCGGAAGAGGACTCGATTACTCACTTCTTCTTGAAGGTTCGCTGAAACTTAAAGAAATATCATATGTTCATTCGGAAGCTTATGCATCCGGTGAGCTTAAACATGGTACGATCGCTCTTATAACAGACGGTATACCTGTAGTTGCACTTGTAACACAAAGTGCACTTGCATCCAAGGAATACTCTAATATCAGAGAGGTACAGTCTCGTGGAGCCAGCATGATCCTTATTACAAGAGAGTCGCTGTATAAGGATATGAACATCCCCGAGGACGATACATTTATCCTTCCTGAAATGGATGATAAATTCATGCCTTTCCCTGCTGCGGTAGTTATGCAGCTGATAGCTTATTACACATCATATACAAAGGGATTTGATGTTGATAAGCCGAGAAACCTTGCTAAGGTTGTTACAGTTGAGTGATTGGTATATTTGTGTATTTGCTTAAAAAGGTTTGGCGAGTTATACATTTTAGTTGTATTATCGTCAAAACTTTTTTTACGTTGTTTGTTGTTTAATGGATGAGGTTATTATGGACGGAATAATAAAGGAAAAAAGAAATATATTCGGAGACGCATCTTTTTATAAAAGCGTGTTAAAGATATCTGTGCCGATCATGCTCCAGCAGCTTATTCAGAACATGGTATCGCTTATTGATAATTTCATGGTGTCCGGACTTGGAGACGTGTCCATGTCGGGCGTTAACGTTGCGGGACAGATACTGTTTATTTTTATGGTGTTCCTGAATACCATATGTATGTCGGGAGGAATCTTCCTGACACAGTTCTTTGGGGCAAAAGACAAGGAAGGCATGAAGCAGGCGTTTATCTTTAAGCTGTTCATGGGTATTTCTGCATTTATACCGTATATGCTTGTTTGCAGAGTTTTCCCAAGACAGATCTTGTCGCTTTTGCTCATAGGAAATACTCAGGCGCCGTTTATTCTCGATGAGGCAGTAAAATACATCCGTATTATGTTCTGGATGGGGCTTCCCATGACGATATCGGTGTGTATAGCAACTTCTTTGAGAGATATGGGAAGAGTAAAAGCTCCGCTTGTTGTAACTATAGTGGCGACGCTTACAAATACCGTATTTAACTACATTCTTATCTACGGACATTTTGGTTTCCCTGCACTTGGCGTAAGAGGTGCGGCATTTGCTACTGTAATTGCCAGATGTGTTGAGTTTGTGATATTTGTAGGTATTTATATCAAGGTAAAGCCTGATTATGCTGTACATATCAAGGATGGAATAAAGATAAATCTAAAGCTCTTTGGCGAGATATTGAGAAAAGGCGCACTTATGCTTTTTTGCGAAATGACATGGGTTATGTCTGAGACTGTAAATACGGCTATCTTCAACGGAAGAGGCGGCGCAGAAGTCGTATCGGGAATGGCGTCCAGTTTTGCTATCGCAAATCTCTTTTTCATAGCCTTTGGAGGAATTTACTCGGCTACAAGCGTTATCATCGGTAAGACGCTTGGAGAGGGCAGGCTGGAAGAAGCGCGCAAGCAAAAGAGCTGGCTTTTGTCCGGAGCACTTATTTTTGGGTGTGTAATGATGATTGTCGGCTTTGGTACGACGGCTATTGTACCTGTTGTATTTGGAAGACTGAGCGCAGGCGCTGTGGCTATATGTAGGACGATGGTCGTTGTTCTGTCTCTTTTTATGCCGGCATGGGTGTATATCAATGCGCAGCAGGCGGTTGCAAGAGCCGGCGGCGATACCAAGATGGGAGCATATGGCGATGCGGCTATAACGCTCGTTGTTTTGATACCCATGATCCTGATTCTTGGAAAATATACGGATATCGGTCCGATACAGTTGTTTGTCTGTATCAAGCTGGTTGATTTTATCAAGATCACTATTTTCCATTTTTGGCTTAAGAAGGAAGATTGGCTCAAGAACCTTGCAGAAGAGCGCACAGAGTAAGAAAAGCGCATTGACATCAAGAAAAACAGAGTATTTCAATGGATCTTATAAAAAAGTTTATACCATACTACAAACCATATATCGGGGTGTTCTTATTTGACCTTTTTTGCGCCACGGTATTGTCGATAATCGATCTGGTTTTTCCGCAGTTTATCAGAATACTCAGAGGAACGCTGTTTTTGGAAGAACCCGAGATAATAATGAAAAGAATCTGGATAATCGGACTTCTTTTGCTGGTGCTGTATTTCATACGTTTCCTGTGCAGATGGTATGTGACCTACTGGGGACATATGATGGGCGCTGAGATGGAGTCGGGTATGAGAAAAGAGCTCTTTGAGCGATTTGAAGCGTTCTCTTTCTCATATTATGACACGCACAATACGGGTGAGATGATGAGTAAGCTCGTATCGGATCTGTTTGATATTTCCGAGCTTGCGCACCATGGACCTGAGAATATCTTTATCTCATTTGTAAAAATAGTCGGCTCATTCATCCTGTTGATGCGAATAAATGTGCCTATGACGATGTGCCTTGTTTCTGTTGTGCTTGTTATGGCGGTGTTTTCTGTCAGTCGAAACAGGAAGATGCGCGCTACATTCTCAGATAATAGGAAGAAGGTTGCAGGTATCAATTCATCGCTTCAGGACACTCTCGGCGGTATCAAGGTTGTGAAGTCCTTTACAGGTGAGGAGATTGAGGAAAAGAAATTTGATAAGAGTAACCTCGCATTTCTCGAGTCAAAGAGGGATAACTACAAACAGATGGCGCTTTTCCATTCGGGAAATAACTTCTTTGAAGGGCTGTTGTTTGTGACTGTTATTGTTGCCGGAGGAGTATTTATTGCCAAAGGCAGCATGACGGTAGAAGATATGGCTATTTACGCGCTCTATATCAACATATTTATCAATCCGGTCAATGTGCTTGTCGAGTTTACGGAGCAGCTTCAGAAAGGGCTTGCGGGCTTTGGAAGATTTTGTGAAGTTATGGATACGGTACCTGAGATTGTTGATAAAGAGGACGCAAAAGAACTTACCAATGTTGAAGGCGTTATTGATTACGAAGACGTTTCTTTTGCCTATGGAGAGGAAGACAGTGTTCTTGACCACATCAGTCTACATGTTGATAAAGGCAGAAATATTGCTATTGTAGGACCGTCAGGAGGCGGCAAAACAACGCTGTGCTCACTTCTTCCGAGATTCTATGATGTTACGGGCGGAAGCGTTAAGATTGACGGAACTGACATCCGTGACGTAACACAGAGATCACTTAGATCTTTCATAGGAATAGTGCAGCAGGACGTGTATCTCTTTAACGGTACGGTCAGAGAGAACATTGCATACGGAAAGCCTGATGCTACAATGGATGAAATAAGAGAAGCGGCTGAAAAGGCTGATCTTACCGACTTTATAAACAGTCTGTCGGATGGATTTGACACGCTTGTCGGTGAAAGGGGAGCACGCCTGTCAGGTGGGCAGAAACAGAGGATTGCGATTGCCAGAGTCTTCCTTAAGAACCCTCCGATACTGATTCTTGATGAGGCGACAAGCGCTCTTGATAATGAGAGTGAGAGATATGTTCAGGACAGCCTTGAGAAGCTTTCAGTCGGAAGAACTACCATCACGATTGCGCACAGGTTATCAACAATCCTTGGCGCCGATGAGATCATAGTTCTTGGAAGTAACGGCATAGAAGAGCGCGGAACCCACAAGGAGCTCATCGCGAGGGGCGGATTCTACAAGGAGCTGTACGACAGCCAGTTCGAGAACTGCGAATGAAATCGTAGGAGAAAGGACGAAGATGGTTTAGGTAAATGGTTTGGGGTATCCCGGGTTCAGCTCTTGAG